>CAYONK010000039.1:0-13459 GCA_964405285.1 uncultured Ardenticatenaceae bacterium | reverse complement strand
GTAAAGCCATTGCTTAACACTGGATCTTCCCCGGTGACTTCCACGTCGCTTAAAGGAGTCAGCGTTTGCTGCCCAAAAATGGCCGGGGCGGATCCGGTGACAAAAAGCTGGCCGCCGGATTCTAGATAGTTCAGAATAGTGGCGGTGTCCTGATCAAAAAAACCATTGTCGTTCTGGTAATCGCCGGTATCCCAAATGACCAGGGCGTATCCATCCAAAACGCTCGCTTCGAGCGGACCCTGATCGCTGGCTACCCATACTGTCACGTCGTACTCCGGCTCCAGCCAGGAGAGTAGGGCTGCGTCGCTAGAAATGCCTCCGTTCAGCGGGGTGTCATCATCGTCTACAAACAAGAAGATGCCCTCACCCGACCGGGCTTCCTCGCTTTCGCTGATGGTCAGGCTATAGCTGCCACTATCGCCGTAATAGTCGCGGATGAGGATGGTGTAACGGCCGTTGTCCGGAATCTCCACCCGCCGCATCAACTCAGGCTCGCCGGTAAACCCGGTGTCCTGCTGCCTCAGCCGCTCGTTTTGCGGATCATACAGCTCAATCACCAGGTCGAGCGTCTCATCCCCGCTCGCCTCTATGTCTATGAAGGCCGGGCCATCGCTGAAGGTCCAGGCGTGGGCCGTGTCCAATTCCAGCGTGCCTTCTACCGTCTCGCCGATGGTGATCTCACCTTGCAAGTCGGCGTCGAGGTCGGCAATGGGGGCGCTGTCCGGCGGCGTGGCACTGCTCGGCGGTGGGGCAGCAGCCACACCAGTGATCAGTTCCGCCTCTACTTCTTCGCCGGTCACGCCACTGGGACAGAATGCGATGGGGTCTTGCACCAGGCAACCCACCAACAAATCCGTGGCGCTGCGCGACACCAGGGCGAGCAGGCGGTCTACGCTGTTGGTCAGCCCCTCCCCGCTGGCAGCCAGCACGACGACGCTGCGACGGCCATCTTCCTCCACCCACACAAGCAGAGACGTACCAGTCATTTGCACGTTCCCCAGGTCAGAGTGGATGAGACGAACGGCCGTTTCCTCTGTGTCATCTTCCGCTTCTTCCTCATCCGCTTCTTCCGGGGTGGCTCCAGCCAACTCGGCCGCGGTGAAAATAGGCGGCTCGATAGTCAGCGTGATACCCAGCGAAGCCAGAAGCTCGGCGGCATCACCCGCCTGGTTGTACAGCCCCAGGTAAAGCACGTCGCGCCCTGGCCGGGGAGCAGCAGCCAGGGTCAAGGGGATGTCCAACCCATCGAACGCATGTTGTAAGGCCACAATTCTGTCAAACGCGCCCACGCCAAGTTCCGGGCTGCCGGTGAAGATCAGGTCCACTGGCTGGCGATAGAGATAGGGAAAATCGGCCAGCGTCGCCTCTCGTTCCGGCGTTTGTGTCAGAAAGTCGGCAATTTGGGCGATGAAACGACTGTTGTCGTAGACAGTGTGGTATGGCTCGGTAAGAACATGGACGTCGCCCAGGGCCAGGACACGCCCGGCCGCGCTGCTGGCGGCCAGCGACAGTCCGCCTGGCCGACCGGTTGTGGAGGACCAGGTATTGTCGTCGGCGGTGATGAGGGGAACGGCCGTTGGGCCAACCTGGAGCGAATGGGCGCTGTAAAAAACAAGCTGATCCACACCCTCTAACAGCGGACTCTCCGCAAAGCCAGAGGATTTCAGGATGATGTTACGGAAGTTCCCTTCATTCTCAACAGTGTTGTAGAGATAGTCGCCATTAAAGACCAGGTCAAACTCCCCGGCCAGTGTATTGAGCGGGATTTTGTTGGTGTCTATCTGAAAACTGAAGGAGAAAGGGTCCGAATCATCCAGGACAACCTGAAAGCGCGTGGGATCACCAATCATGAGGAGACGGCCACCGCGCTCGACAAAACGGCGCAGCGCCTGCCGTTCGGCGGCGCTAAAGTTCTGTAACGGAGCGATGGTGATGAACGCTGAAACAGGGCGCAGTTGGGCTGCCAGATCGCCGCCGGTGTAAGGGAGAAGTTGGAAACCGCGCGCGGCTAAACGGCCGTTCAAATACGTCAGATCATCCAGGCTAAATTGGTTACGGTGGGCCTGGTCTAACAAAACCTGCCCCCGCCCCATCGCCGGCTCATCCACGTAAAGATTGGACCCCGGCGTCGGGACGGCAGCGATTTGCGCCGGCTCATAGACCGGCGCGGCGCTGCGGGCCGCGCCTCCCGGCGTGTAAAACTGGAAGTAACGCACAACGCCAGGCGCTACCAACAACGCCAGGAAGATGAACACAAAAAGGAGGGCTTTACGCATAGGAGACCTTGTGAAACAGTCAATCGTTAGCGGTTGACTGTTAGTCAGGGTTGAACGGCCGTTAATTCCACGTGACGATAATACAAACCAGGAGGTAAATTTGTCGGGGGCGCCCAAAGGCGCGCGGCGTCCAGCGGGGCCGGTTGGTAGGCGCGGGCGGCTGCGCCTGAGGCTCCTTCCAACGCCAACGGGTACAACTCAACCACCTCATACCCGCGCAATCCGGCTAATTGGGCCGCCCGGCGCACCACTTCATCATTGGCCGCCAGACCATCAATCAGGCCAAATTCCAACGCCTGCACACCCGTGTATACCTCGGCGCGGGACAGCGTGTCCAGGTCAATGACCAGCCTATCGGCCCGCCCCGTCTCAATCGCCTGCAAAAAAGCGAATTTCGCCCGTTCAATCTGGCGGGTTACGGAATCGCGCGAGCCGCCAAACGCTTTGTAGGGGCCGGTGGTCAACAAATCCTCTTCCACAAACAACTCGCCAGGCAAGAAAGCGATCACGCCCACGCTGCCGATGTTGGACGTGGGCTTGGCATAAATTTCGTCGGCGGCGGCGGCCATGTAATATGCGCCGCTGGCGGCTAACAGATCAATGGAGGCTACCACCGGCATCTGGCGGCGGGTATGCAATACGTCCAGAAACAGCTCTTCGCTGTAGGCGGCCGAACCGCCGGGGCTGTTGATGACGAGTACCACCGCTTTGATGGCCGGGTCTCTTCTGGCGTAGGCTAACTGCTGGGTCAAAGCGTACGCGGTATCGCTGGCAATGTCATAATCCAGGCGGGCAACGCCGATTTGTGGCCGGGGCACGAAGCGCGGCGCCAGGTAAATACCGGCGGCCAACGGCACAATGACGACCAGAACGAAAAACAAGATCATGCGCAACGGCGAACGGCCGTTTTCCTGACGTTCTTCCATAACAACACCTTTTACCTTAGCGGGTCGCTGCGACGGGTCAGCCGCTTCAAGGTGGTAAGCATAACATGGAGGCAAGTCTATCGCAACCAGCAATCAGCCCGTATGACAGCGCTCCTTGCTTATGTTAAAATCAGGTAAATACCTGGGACGCAATAACTGTAATTCATGCATGTCACCCACCTCTCACTGACCAATTTCCGCAATTATGGCCGCCTGGAACTTACCTTCCCCACCGGCCCAATCTTGCTGCACGGAGCCAACGCCCAGGGCAAAACTAACCTGCTCGAAGCGCTCTACTATCTGGCCACCACCCGCTCGCCACAGGCAGAGCAAGAGCAGCAACTCATCAACTGGGAAGCCCAAGAAAGCGACGACCCCATTGTCGTAGGGCGAATTGCGGCAACTCTAAAGAGTGATTCAGGTCAGCGCCAGGTGGAGATGCGGCTGATCTTGGAACAAAGCCAGCGCGTGGCGCAAAATGGCTGGAGCTTTCGCCGTGAGGCGCTGGTAGACCGGCGCAAAGTGCGCCTGATGGATTTATTGGGCAATTTACGCGCAGTTCTCTTTTTGCCTACCGACCTGCAATTGATCACCGGCGCGCCAGCCCAGCGGCGGCGCTACCTGGACGTGACACTCTGCCAGGTGGATCCGCTTTACTGCCGGGCGCTCTCTGATTACAATAAATTACTTGAACAGCGGAATGCCCTGCTGCGACAGATTGCCGAAGGCAGCGCCTCCGAAGAGACGCTGCCGATTTATTCGGAGCGATTGGTGCGCCTGGGCAGTGTCATTTTTGCCCGGCGGGCCACTTTTTTACAGGCCATCTCTCGTGAGGCGCAGCGCATTCATTATGAGGAGTTGACCGATGGCGGGGAGACGGTACGCCTGCATTATCTGCCCCGGCTGGCACTGAATGGCGCTGACCCGGAGACGGCCCAGGCTTTGGGCGACTGGCTGCAAGCCCACCAGACTGAGGCAGCGCGGATCGAAGAGCGGTATGCAGCAGCGCTTGCCCAGGCAAAAACGGCCGATCTGGCTCGCGGCGCGACCAACGTTGGGCCGCACCGGGACGATTGGTTATTTCAGTTAAACGGCCGTTCTCTCAGCAACTTTGGCTCTCGTGGTCAACAGCGCACCGCCTTGCTCGGGTTGAAATTGGCCGAAATCAACTGGATGCGGCAGACAACTGGTGACACCCCTATCTTGCTCTTAGACGAAGTTGTGGCAGAATTAGATGAATACCGGCGTGCATTATTATTAAATTACGTCAAAGAAGTGAACCAGGCGCTCTTAACAGCCACCGATCCCGCAATGTTCACCCAAGATTTCCTGCGTCAGGCCACCAGTTATCGTGTGCAAAACGGCCGTGTGCTGATAGATAATCCATAGAAAGGCCAACGACGCAGTGGCTAAGCTTCTGAACCAGTTGTACTCATGAGTGAAAATCTCCAACATTCGGCGCTAAAACCACCCAGTGCCCAAGATACCGTCCTCATCATAGACGACAGCCCGGAGAACCGCCTGCTGCTCTCCTCACAGCTTGGCATGGAAGGCTACGAGATTCTCCAGGCCCGCGATGGTCACGAAGGCGTCGCGATGGCCAGAAAACACGATCCCGACATTATCCTGCTCGACGTGATGATGCCGGACATCAATGGCTTTGAAGTATGCCGCCTGCTCAAAACCGACGAGCAAACTCACCTCATCCCGGTGATCATGGTCACGGCCCTGCGAGACATCAAACACCGCATCACCGGTATTGAGGCAGGCGCCGACGAGTTTCTCTCCCGCCCCCACAACCGGGAAGAGCTTTTGGTGCGAGTCCGCACCCTCATCCGGTTAAAACGAGCCAGAGTTGGCCTGGAAGAAGAGCGCCATCGCCTGCAACTGCTCTACGACATCAGCCAGGCCATTAGCGCCGAGCTAGACCCCGACATCCTGATGGCCACCATCATTGACAAGACTCAAAAAGCGGTCGGCGCCACCAAAGGCAACATCATGCTCCTGAACGAAGCGGGCGAAGTGGACCATAAATTCTTGATCCGGGCCGGTTCTACCGTGGAGATCAGCGACCGGGTCACGCGGGAGGTTATGGAGCGCGGGTTGGGCGGCTGGCTGGTACGGCATCGGCGCGGCGACATTATCGAAAACATCCAGTTAGACGAACGCTGGATCACCCTGCCCGACGATCCTGGCGAGCAAGGAGCGGCCATTGGCGTGCCCCTGGTCAGCCCAAAGAAAGTCGTTGGGGTTATCATCCTCAATCACCCCCAAGTGGGATATTTCCACAAGCAGCATTTATCCCTGTTGGAGACCATCGGCACGTCGGTGGCGTCTGCGCTGGAAAACGCCAATTATTTCACCGAGATCAGCGAAGAGCGGCGCAAATTGGGCGCGATCCTCACCCAATCTACAGACGCCATCATCACCACTGACGAGAAATGGCGTATTTCGCGGATCAATAATGCGGCAGAGATGCTCTTTGGCGTAGATGCCCGCTTCGTGACCAATCAATCCATCCGTGAGGTGCCAGAGTTGCACATGTTGGTCCCGATCTTCGCCAACGCGGCCAGCCGCGTCGCCCCGGAAGAGGTCCACCTGGAGAATGGCAAAACGCTGTACGCCAGCATTTCGCCGATTCAAGAAGTGGGCTACGCGGCCGTTATCCAAGACGTGACCGAGTTTAAGAAGATCGAAGAGATGCGGCTGGCGGAAGAGCGGCGCGAGCAACAACTTCTGAAGGAGACGTTCTCGCGCTACATGGGGCAGCGGCTGGTAGAACACGTGATGTCTTATGAGCCAGGGCTGCTGTCTCGGCGAGAACGACGGCGGGCGGTGGTCATGTTCGCCGATTTGCGCAATTGGACCAGCGGCATGATCATGAAGATCGAACCGGATGAGGCCATTGACCAACTGAATGAGTTTTTTACTCAGATGATGGAGATCGCCGTGGAGTTTGATGGCACGGTGTTTGAGATGACCGGGGACGAGATTTTGGTCGGTTTCAACGCCCCGTTTGAGCAGGTGGACGCGCCGCTGCGGGCGCTGCAAACGGCGCTGATGATGCAGCGCGAGTTTAACGTGCTGCGCCAGAATTGGTATCAGCAGGCGGGCACGGAACTTGGGCTGGGCATTGGCCTGGACCTGGGGGATGTGGTGCTAGGCAACGTCGGCGCGGAGTCGCGGATGAGTTACCGGATGGTGGGTGAACCGATGAACACGGCGCACCGGTTGGTGGACCTGGCAGAAGATGGACAAATTATCATCTCGCAGGTGGTGTACAGTGCGTTGGAAGAGATCGCGCCGAAATTTTTGCGGCAAATTCCATTTATGCGTATTGGGCCAATTGCTTTGAAGGGGATTTCGCCGCCGCAGATTTTGTACCGGACGCAGATTGAGCGGACGCCGATTCACCAGTTTGGGCAGGGCTAACGGGAGGGCGTTGGGGGTTACAACGGCCGTTTTCCAGCCATCCCCACCCTTCTCGGATATTTCGCAGGGGTTGGGCCGCACTTCGGCACGACAATGAGGTAATGGGGCGCGTCCCGGCCGGGCAAATACACCTCCCGCCACCAGGGTTGGCCGCCGCCCAAAACGGAAACGGCCGTTTCCGCCGCCGCCACCTCCGCCAGACCATTCTCCCCCTTTTGCGCCAGAGCGTGCCCATCCACCCGGCAAAGCGGCAGCAAATACTCCAGCAGCACGCGCAGCTCCGCCACACCCCGCGCCACCGCCCAATCATACTGTTCGCGTTGCCCGGCCGTCTGGCCCAAAACTTCCGCCCGCTCAGTTAAAACCGTCACGTTTTGCAGGCCCAGCGCTGCCACCACTTCCTGGAGAAAGAGACCCTTTTTGGCCACGCTTTCCGCCAAAGTGAGGCGCAATTCAGGATAGAGGATTTTCAGGGGCAGCCCAGGGAAACCGGCTCCGGTGCCGACGTCAATGAGAGAACGGCCGTTTAACGCCCCCGTCAGCAACGCGCAACTGAGTGAATCTAAAAAATGGCGCACCTCAATTTGCGCCGGATCGCGCACGGCCGTTAAATTCAGCCGCTCATTCCACGCCAACAACAGCGCCAGATAGCGTTCAAATTGGGCCAGTTGGGATGGGGTGAGGGGGATGCCCCAAACGGCCGTTTGTTGCGCCAGCACGTCCAGGGCCATCAACGACTCCGCTCCAACCGCTTCAGGTCTGGATCGATCAAAAACAGATCGTACTGTAGGCCGCCAAAATGGGCCGGAGGAAAAGCGATCCAGTTCTGCTGCATGTAATACACCCCGCGCACGTACAGCGGCACAAGCGGCGCTTCACCCCCTTCCCCAAAAAAGCCGTTTTCCACCTGCCGGTACAGCGCCACCCGCTCGGCCTGATCGGTAGCCTGGGCTGCGGTTCGCATCGCTTCGTCCAAACTGTTGCAAGCGCGCGCCGTCCGGTTCTCGCTGTCCGTACAATGCAGCAATTCCCAGAGCCAGTTATGGGCATCAGGATAATAAGATGACCAGCCCAACTCCCAGACATCCGGGCGGGCCACACCGGCATCCTGGCGCGTGTTGGCCAACAACGTGCCAAACTGCACCTGCTCGATGATGATCTGCTCCTGAGTACAATCCAACTCGCGCACCCACATGTCGCGGATAATCTCCGCCTGCTGCAAAGAAAGGTCCAGCGAGCTAACCTGGAAGGTGATCGGGGGCATCATTCGACAGCTGCCAAAGCCGCTGTCTGCCATTTGCTGCCGGGCATACCCCGGATTGTAGCCCACGCCAACCATGTCAATCGGCGGCGCGCCGACCACTCCTGGGGGCGAAAGGTGGCGAAGACCGACGGCCCGGCTGCCATACAACTCCTGGGCCAGTTCGTCCCGGTTGATGGCCGCGCTTAACGCCCGGCGCACGTTCGGTTCACGAAAGACGCCGCTTTCCAAATTGAACCCAACGTAGAAGACAGTCTGATTAGTGACCATCAGGGCGCGGGGGCGAAATTCTTGCAGAAATTCCGGCCGGCGGCTCACCGGCAAGGGGGCGAGGTCTAGCTCCTTATCCACCCACATTGCGTACAGGCTGTCGCTGTCGTCGAAGAAGAAGACGTTGACCATCTCGGCGTTGCCGCCGCGAGGCAGAGGCCATTGCGGATTCCGGTGCAGCACCGTCCGCCGTTTAGACAGATCGCCAGAGGTTAATACGTAAGGGCCGCTAGTGTAGAGGTTGGTGGGTGATTGCCAATCGTCGCCAAATTCTTCTATCAATTCGCCTGGGACTGGTTTGAAGAGGTTCAACGTGGTCATGGTGAGGAAGTAACCGGCCGGTTTTGTCAGAGTGAATTGTAAGGTCGTGTCGTCAATGGCGCGGACACCAATCGCAGCCAAATCGCCCGGCGCGGGTTCTCGCAGGCTGTACACCTGCTCGCAACCGGCGATGATGAAGAGGATGAAGGTGTCCGGAGCGCCGGTAGCGAACTGGCAGGCGCGGTGAACGGCCGTTACCACATCCGCCGCCACCACCGGACGAATTCGCGTCACCTGTTGCAACACCTCGTCCTCAACCATCACCCGCGCCGGGGGGCGCACCCAGTAAACGTCATCGCGCAAATAAAAGGTCCAGACCCGCCCATCACGACTCACCTCCCATCCCTGAGCCAATTCCGGTTCAACCACCGTCGTCAGGTGGTTAAAGCGAGTCAATCCGGCGAATAGATTCTCGATCAGGTCCAGGGCATTGTTTTCGGTCGCCTTTTGCGGGTCTATGTTGGGATAAGCCCCTGTCATGCCCACATCCAGGATAATGGGCTGGCGCACGTCAATGATGATCGGCGTCGGCGTAGCCGTCTGGCGGGCAATCCGGGTCACCACCTCCTCAAACCCTTCAATGGTGACCACCTCGGTGACGACAACGTCCACCATCACCGGCTGGTCGCAGGCGGCCAGGAACAATCCAGACCACAGGGCGAGGATCAGGGCGGTAAAAAAGGGGTGAAAACGGCCGTTTCGTCCCCATTTTTCTCTCAGGTTCCATCCGTGCATCATACCGTCATGCTACCCTATGCCCACTCTGCTGACAACTTTTTATCCATTTGCCATGACGTGCCCCCACGTAGTAAACTAGGCAAATAGGCTCTAGCGGCAACCTTACTTCTCGCACGGCTAAGGAAGGGTTTGAATGTACGAACGCGTACTGGTGATTGATGACTCCCAAGAAATACGTGATTTCTTGAGCGAATATATCCTCAAGCCCAAAGGGTTTGAAGTCCTGACGGCCTCCAACGGTCTGATGGGCCTGGAAATGGCTATTGCCAAAGAGCCAAATCTGATGATTGTGGACCAGCAAATGCCGCGCCTGACCGGCCTGGAAGTGCTGGAAAAATTAAAGGAACGCGGGATTGAGATTCCGGCTATCCTGGCCACCGCGCACGGGTCGGAGGAAACGGCCGTTGCCGCCTTCCGCCTCGGCATCCGCGACTACGTGATCAAACCCTTCGACGCCGACGAAATCAGCGAGTCGGTAGATAAAGCGCTCCGCGAAAGCCGCCTGGCCCGCGAACGAGACCAACTCGTGCAACAACTGATGGAAAGCAACTCCCAGTTACAGCGGCGCGCCCAGGAACTCAACGTCC
The DNA here is from genome assembly GCA_964405285.1 of uncultured Ardenticatenaceae bacterium. Lineage (GTDB taxonomy): Bacteria > Chloroflexota > Anaerolineae > Promineifilales > Promineifilaceae > Leptovillus. The sequence continues at coordinate 3,648 of CAYONK010000039.1, read as the reverse complement.
TCTACGGCGTCGGCAAATCAGTCGCCTCCTCGCTCGACCTGGAAGAAGTGCTGCATCGCGTGGTGGAAGCGGCCGTCTACGTCGTCGGCGCAGAGGAAGGCTCCCTGATGCTACTAGATGAAGATCAGGGCGAACTCTACATCCGCGCCTCAAAAAATCTCGACTCCAAAGCCCAAACAATGCGCAAGCGCGTCTCCGACAGCCTGGCCGGTAAAGTGCTGCAAACCAAAAGAGCCATCGCTATCGGCAATGACTCCCAATGGAAACGCACCCACACCGCCCTCCTCGTCAAGTCGCTAATCTACGTCCCCCTTATCCTGCAAAACAAACCCATCGGCATTCTCGGCGTCACCAATCGGCTCAAAGAAACCTCGTTCGATAGCAACGATACCCGCGCCCTGTCCGCATTAGGCGGCTACGCCACTATCGCCATCAACAATGCCAACATCTACAGCGAGATAGAGCAGGAAAAAAACACCCTTAGCGCCGTGATGGATATGACCGACAACGCGGTGATCGTGGTGGACCGGCGCAACTGCCTGATACTGACCAATTCAGCCGCACGCAAGATGCTGCACCTCTCTGACAAGGAAAATCCCGTAGGCCGCCCGATTAGCGAGGTCGCCGGAGAAACCTTACTCGCCTTCATCAACCAGCCCCAAGAGAAGGGCAATCGGGTCCGGGGCGATCTCACGCTCCAGGGAAGCCAGAAGTTTCACGTTGAAATGGCCTACATCGAAGGGGGCAGCCGCTCCCTGTTGTTAGAACCGGCCGCGTAAACGCAATCCCCACCACCTCTAAAACAATAAAACAACAAAGACGGGCCTGGAAGCCCGTCTTTGTTTGTTATCAGGTCTCTCGTATGCCTGAACGATTGCTGTCGTGGAAGAGTTTTCCGTTGCGGTCGAAAAAGAGCATCTGACGGCCGTTTAGCGGACTCTCCCCATCCTTCAGCGGTTCAATGTTGGGCCGGGCGAAATAGGGCCGGGCCAGCAGCACCTTCTCCGGCGGGCGATGCAGTTGTTGCAAGCAGAGATGTAAATCGTAGTCGCCTGCGTAGGCTGCCTGAAAGTAGGTTCGCGCTTCCCCGATCACGGCGACAAAATCGCCCATCCCGCGCAACTGTTCCGCGCCGGAAGCCGGATGGCCGGTAGCCGCCCGCGCCGCCCGTGGGGTGTCGAGCCGCCCGGCCAACCGGACCGTCAGGTTGGCCTGTAGCGATGCAGAGAAAACGGCCGTTCCCGGCCGCTGTGTACTGAGGATAAGATGAATGCCAGTCTGCTGCCCTCGCTGGAGCAGGCGGGTGATCGCCCCAACCACCGGCTCCCCACCCGCTTCCAGCAGTGACGCGGCCTTGTCAATAAAAGCGAACAAAGACGGCCGTTCAACATCATCCTCGTCCCGCCGCTCCATTTCAGCCACCAGGAATTGCAACGCTTCGGCCGCTTCTTCTAGCGAATGGCAGACCGGCGTAAGCAAATGAGGCAGATAATTCAGCGGCTCCAGGTAGCGATGGCCGCCCGGCTCCGCTTCGAGATGCGGGTCTATGATCAGGAGCTGGGCCTGCGATTGGCGGTTGTGCAGCGCCAGCGAGAGGGCCATCGTTCGCAGCAGGGCGCTTTTGCCCGCGCCGCTCGCGCCAGACAGTAAGACGTGGCTCATCTGGCTGTCATCGAAGCGTAACAGCACAGGACGGCCGTTATCAGACAGGCCAAGAACGGCCGTTACCGGCGGCACGTCCGGCGTCAGGGCCAGCAGATCAAGCAGCGAGACGGGCGGTTCGGCTGTCCGGCTGATGGAGATTTGCAAACGGCCGTTTTCCCGGCTCAAGGCCACATCCGGCACGCCTAACGCCACCTTCAACTCCGACGTCAGGTCACGCAGACGCTCCCATCCCTGGGTCAACTGCGCCTGCACATCATAGCGAATGCCCTCAACGTCCACCCGGCCGCCAGCCACCTGCCCCGATACAGACTCATGGGCAAGCACCCGCTCGATTTGCCGGGTCTGGATAGCCAGCCGGTGCTTCAAGCGCATCTCTTGCAGCTGACGCCGTCTTTGCAGCGCCTCAGACATTAGCACACACGTTCTATTATCTTCGTAAAAAAGAAGGACGGCTGAAAAACGGCCGTCCTATGCCAACGCCACCGATCAAGCCATTCAGGCCGTCTGGCGCAATACCATCATCACCCGGCCCTGCACCTGAACGTCTCGCGGTTGCATGTAAATCGGCTCCATCGTCGGGTTCGCGGGCTGTAAACGGATTCGGTCTCCGTCGTAATAAAAATACTTCAGCGTGGTCGTATCACCGGCCAACCAGACAGCCACCATGTCGCCATTGTTCGCCGTCTCCTGCTTCCGCATTACGACGATGTCGCCATCGTTGACCATCGCGTCAATCATCGAGTCCCCACTGACCCGCAACGCAAACAGATCATCCGACCGCCCCTTCAACATCGAGGCGCTCACCTCAATGGCATCTTCCTCATCGTAAACGGCAAAACTGTCGTTGCCAACCTCAATCGGCTCACCGGCCACAATGTTGCCCAGCAAAGGAATCTTTACCAGACCGAACGATTCGACCACTTGCTCAGCCACCTGCCCGGCCACGTTGTTGACCTTTTCGGCGACCGCGCCCAGGAAACTGAGCGCTTTATCGGTAAAGCTGATGCCCCGCGAAACTTCCGCATCTCGGTTCAGGTAGCCAAGCTCTTCCAGGCGCGTGAGGTTATAATTGACCACAGAGGTCGAGCTGATACTGACCGATTTCCCAATTTCCCGAATTGTCGGCGGTCGGTCAAATTCGGCGCGGTACTCCCAGATGAACTGGAGGATTTTTTGCTGTCGTTTCGATAGAGGCTTCTCGCTCATCGCTGCTGCTCCTTGACAGACGGCCGTTTCCCACCCACAATTAGTTGAAGAAAGCGGCAGTCGCTCATTTGTTCTGTTCATTATAAGCGAACGGGTGTTCGATGTCAAGCAATTTCTCACATTACGTCAACCATGTAACTCCCACCCCCACTCCAACTATGAACTTTGAAAGCTACTCCTTCCCCAGCCGCCGTTCCAATATCATCGCCGCCAATGGACTGGTGGCAACCAGCCAACCGCTGGCAGCCCAGGCCGGATTGGCCATCTTGCAGGCGGGCGGCAACGCGATTGACGCCGCCATCGCCACCGTCGCCACCCTCTGCGTCGTCGAACCTTGCTCCACCGGGATCGGCGGCGACGCCTTTGCCCTGATTTGGTCGGCGCGAGACAGACGGTTATACGGCCTCAACGCCAGCGGACCCGCCCCGGCCGCCCTGACGGCCGATTTCCTGCGCAGCCAGGGCCACACAAAAGTACCCGAAACAGGCGGTCACAGCGTCACCGTGCCGGGCAGTTTGCGCGGGTGGCAGCTTGCCCTGGAACGCTTCGGCACAATGGGGCTGGACACGCTGCTGCGCCAACCCATTGAGTACGCGGCGAAGGGCTTCCCCGTCAGCCAGCGCATCGCCCGCGCCTGGGCCAATTCGACGGCCAAGATGTCCGCCCACCCCGATTCGCGCCGGGTCTGGCTGCCGGGCGGTCGCCCACCCAATGCGGCCGAACGCTTCGCCGAGGCGATCGACCGAGGGCTCTGGCGGCCGCGCCGCAACAGTGCGG
>CAYONK010000038.1:0-13510 GCA_964405285.1 uncultured Ardenticatenaceae bacterium | reverse complement strand
TTGATTTCTCTCGGCTTGCTTGTATACCTAGTTTCACCATCTTGAAACGACACTTTGATGATAATTTTAGATAGCACTGCCTTTGCCAAAAGTCTGCTATTTTCCGTATCTAGATTTTTAATTTGCAGAAGGATGTATGCAAGCTCACTTATTGAAATAGGATGAAACCATTTTTCAATATTAGGAATAGGAGGGATTAGTTGGTCTATTTCTTGTTTATGGCGATTAATGATATCGTGTATGTTTTGGGGATTTTGACCCAACACTTCTAAACTGTATAGCAAATCTGTTAAGGAACTTTCATCTTCCGGCGTAAGTGTCAGAGTTTTCGCTTTTCCTACTAAAGAAGCAATAGGATGAAGATCGGAACTGATTGCCTGTCTTCCTAGTAATAAAGCCTCCAATGCGCTTGTGCCGCTCCCACCGAATGGATCCCATACACGCTCTCCCTTTAGTGAAAGCAACCTGATTAGTGTGCTTGGTATTTGTGGTATAAATTTTGCAGGATAAGGATGTAAATTGTGAGTGAGATATGTTGTATCAGAATCTGTAAATGCCCAATCTATATATCTAAGTCGGGCCAACACGTCATTTGCATCGATTATCTCTCCAAGATTAACGATACTAGGTGCGATGCTTGTTTGATTTACAGAATTGATGTCATAAACGGGAGTGATTTCGGCAACTTTAGTATCAAACCAATCAGCTAAAGTAATCCCTCTTTTTTGTAATTCAGAATCGAGTACTTCTTTCTTAGCAGACGATGTTTCAATAACTATTCTTGTGTTATTTGCCATTGCAACCCCAATCGGTCATCTGTTCTAATATGCAATAATGTAACATATTCCCAGATTGTAGGCAATTATTGGGTCGCGCTTTTTGATATGCTATGCCATCTAACAACAATATATTCTGAAGAACCTGTACTGAGCTTGCCTAAGCACCCTCCAAAGCATCCCGTTCACCTGGAAGGGTCAATGCCATTGTAGCGAAGTAGAATAGAGGTGACCCACTACCATTTCACCTGCCCGTTCCCATCTTCATCGGCTACTCCCGCAGGCACACTGGTAGAGATCAGGCCAATCTCCAATCTCCAATCCCTAATCTCTAATCTCTACTTCTCCTGAAGAGGAACAGCGGCGATGTCGCCGATGGCGAGGGAGAGCCGCTATCTTTGTCATCCTGGCCTGGCCGCGCGTCAAAGAAAAGTACCGGGGAGGCTGAGATGCCGCGCCTGAGTCGCTGGATGGTCCGCGCCGCGTTTGCCTATTTGTTGCTTGGTTTTACCTTTGGCGCCCTGTTGTTGGCGCACAAAGTCATGCCGCTGCACTCCGGCTTATGGGCCTGGCGGCCGGCGCATATCGAATTTTTGGGCATGGTTCAATCTGAGCAAAATATCCTTTACAAATTCTTCTGTAGACCTGTCATGCTGAGGTCCTCCGAAGCATCCCGTTCCTCTGGATAATCCGAGGCCGTAGGGATGCTTCGCTTCGCTCAGCATGACAATTCAGCGCTCATTTGTAAAGAAGGTTTCTCGCTTGATAAACCATGCCAATTTTTGCTGTGGGGCTGGATTGTGCAATTGACAATGGGCCTGGCTTTCTGGATTTTGCCCCGCTACTGGCAAAGCCCCGCCGCCTGAACGAGCGCCTTGGGTCCGGCGCTTTGCTGGCTGGGCGTGACGCAATTGGCCGCCGTTCTCTTTTTGCTCGCCACGCCTGGGGCGGATTGTCTCCAGGGAAGGGGCTTGAAAAGAGAACAAAAAAGGCCGCTTTTAAGCGGCCCTGGCGTACACTTTGCTCTGTCAAGCCCTGACTACCTGCCAGGGCTGACATTCACCCTGGTTATTCGATGGAGCGAATCTCTAACACCAGCTGACCGCTTGGCGTCTCGGCCGTGACACGTTGGCCTACTTTCGCCCCCAGTAAGGCGCTGCCGATGGGGGATTCGTTGGAGATACGGCCGTTTGCCGGGTCTGCTTCGTGCGCGCCAACGATGTAGTAGGTTTCCAGATCATCATAGCCAACTTCGCAAACGGTGACAGTGTTGCCGACGCGCACCTTATCCTTCGGCACGTCCTCGGTGATGATTTTGGCCCGACGCAACGAATCCTCCAGGTCGCGGATGCGCCCTTCGATGAATCCTTGCTCTTCTTTAGCCGCATGGTAATCGGCATTTTCTTTCAGGTCACCCTGGGCGATGGCTTGCTCTAACTTAAGCGAAACAGCTTCTCGCCGCACCGTTTTAAGATGTTCCAATTCCTCTTTGATTTTCTCTAACCCTTCCTGGGTGATATAGACATAATCTTCTTCTTGCATCTGCATGGTTTCTCCTCGTGACAAAAACGGGCGCGGTCTGGGTTGTGGCAACCCTTCCCCTTTTATTCATGGTGCTGTGTCACGGTCAGCAATTTTCCTGAGAAAATGGGACAAAGTAAATAACCCCGCGCTTTGCGGGGTTATCGCCCTGATTCTTTTGTTTTTGGGTGGTGACTTGGGCAAAGTATAGCCCAACTCCTCTGCGCTGTCGAATCCGACGGGTGCATCACGGCAGAATGTGAGGAGAAGCTGAAAACCCGGTTAGCCCGATTGGAAACGGCCGTTTAAGCAGGAGCGACCAGGAGACGATGTTGGTTGCTCTTTCTAATCAGGCGCTATGTTGAAAGGCAGGTTGTAATGAATGTTGGGTATATTAGCTGAGAGTAACGACCGTTTTCAATCGTGCGTTGTCTGGCAATCCGCTAACATCGGAACCATGATCAAGAGCAGGTGTACAGAAACATGACAGCAACATCGCAGCAAGAACGCTGTATCCTGGCAACCCTTGAGGGTTTTGTGGCTTATCAGGAACCTTCCCTCCCGTCAAGAGAAAACCTTGCCGAACCTCCTCTTGAGGCGACGGATTTTGTTCACGCATTCGTTTTCAACGAGTGTGGTGAGGCGTTGGTTTTAGAAAGCGTGCCATATAAGCGGGCGTGGTCTAGCTGGCAGATGCTTGGCTGCTCGTTGGGGGAAGGGGATGACCCGATCACGATTGTGCAACACCTGCTCCAACAGCGGACTGGCTACGTTGCCAGTCAATGGCTCTACCTGGGCACTTTTGCCGCCAATGGGGCGCAGCAGCCAGGGGTGAATCATTTCTTTGTGGCGTATGGCGCAACGGCCGTTGCGCCGCGATATTCCTCCCACCTGGCCATCAAATGGGTCCAGCCCGAACAAATCAAACAGGCCCTACTAGATGGGCGGATTGCTCAGATTCACCATGCGGCTGCCGCTTCCCTGGCGCTGCTGCTATGCGGCTGACTCCTCCATTTCCGAACCGGCCATCAACAGACCCACCCGTTCCCGCGTTGCCTCTTCAATCGGCAGCGTTTTAACGATATGGCCGTCAAACATCACCGCTACCCGGTCGGCCAACCCCAAAACCTCGTCCAATTCAGCCGAGACCACCAACACGGCCGCCCCCTCATCCCGTTGCGCCACAATCTGATTATGGATGAACTCAATAGAGCCAACGTCAATGCCGCGCGTCGGTTGGGCGGCGATTAGCAATCTGGTCGGCCGCGAGAATTCACGAGCGACGATGACCTTTTGTTTGTTGCCACCCGATAGCTTTCCGGCGGTAGTCGTCGCGTTTGGGGGGCGCACGTCAAATTCCTTCACCAGTTTGCGCCCGTGTTCCAGCACCGTGTCTTTTTGGATGACGATACCTTTGGCGTAGGGAGGCACGTAATAATTGTTCAGGACGATGTTGTCTGCCAGGGTATAAGGCATTACCAGGCCATGTTTTTCCCGGTCTTCGGGGATGTGGGCCACGCCCAATTCGGTGATCTGGCGCGGGGAGAAATGGGAGGCGTTCACGTCAGTGATGTGGATCTGGCCTTCCTCAACGCGACGCAATCCGGTCAGGGCCTCGACGAATTCGCGCTGCCCGTTCCCCTGCACCCCGGCGACGCCGACAATCTCCCCGGCGCGCACCTCTAAATCTACCCCCTTTACCGCCATATGGCCGCGATCATCTTTGACGTGCAGATTATTCACCTTTAGAACAACTTCTTTCGGTTGCGCTGTTTCTTTTTCGACTTTGAGGATGACGCTGCGCCCGACCATCATCTCGGCCAGGCTGGTCTCGGTGGAATCTTCCGGTTTGGCGATGCCCACCAGCCGCCCGCCGCGCAGCACGCCGATATGGTCGGCGACGGCCAGCACTTCTTTGAGCTTGTGGGTGATGAAGATGATGGAGACGCCTTGCTCCGTCAGATCGTGCATAATGCGGAACAGTTCGGTGGCTTCCTGTGGGGTGAGAACGGCCGTTGGCTCATCCAAAATCAAAATATCCGCATTCCGGTACAATGCCTTGATGATCTCCACCCGCTGCTGCATCCCCACCGGCAAATCCTCGACCATCGCCGTCGGGTCAACCTCCAACCCATATTGCTTAGACAGTTCCATGACACGCCGCACTGCCTCGCGCCGCGATAAAATGCCAAACCCCCGGGTAATTTCCGAACCAAGCATCACATTCTCGGCGACCGTCATCACCGGGACGAGTTGGAAATGTTGATGCACCATGCCGACACCCCGGTTGATGGCGTCACGCGGGTTCTTTAGCTCGACTTTCTCCCCCTTGATCCAGATTTCCCCTTCATCGGGATGGTAGAGACCGTACAGCATGTTCATCAGGGTGCTTTTACCGGCCCCATTTTCGCCAAGCAAGGCCAGAATCTCGCCTTTGAAAAGCAGCAGGTCTACCTTGTCATTGGCCAGTACGCCGGGAAAGCGTTTGGTAATCCCCTTCGCCTCCAGCACAATGTTCGATTTGTCTACGTAGCTTGTTGTTTTTCTATCCACAGTCCTCTTCCTCGCTTGAGATTGGTCCGATACCGTATTCCGAATACGGATCACGGAATACGGAGTACGGAATACGGAACACGGGTTTATTCCGATTCGTACACCTTACCCTCGGCTGCCGGCGGGCGCGACCGGCCGACAAACCCGGCCAGCACGATAATCGTCAGCAAATAGGGGAACATGCCGATGAATTGGTGTGGGATGAAATCCAGACCCAGGAATTGGAACTGGGTTTGCAGGGCGACGGCGAAACCAAAGAGCAGCGCCGCGCCCCAGGAGCCAAGCGGTGTCCATTTGCCGAAGATCATCACCGCCAGGGCCACAAAGCCCCGGCCGTTGGTCATCGCCCGCTCAAACGAACCAACCGCTTCCAGCGTCAGGTACGCCCCGGCCAGGCCAGACATGCAGCCCGCCAGCGTTGTGTTCATGTAACGCATGACGTTGACCCGAATGCCCACCGTGTCGGCGGCGCTGGGGTGTTCGCCGACGGCGCGAGTCCGTAGCCCCCAGACGGTGCGAAAGAGGGTGAAGTGGAAGAAAAAGACGAGCAGGATGGTGAGATAGGTGATGGGCGGGTTGTTGAAAAAGACCGGCCCAACGAGGGGAAGGTCCGCCAGGGGGCCAAGTGGGATGGGGGCCAGTTTGCCTCTGGTGGTCAGACCGGCGAGGTAGAAGAAGCTGGTGAGGCCGAGGGCCAAAATGTTGATCACTGTACCGCCGATGATCTGGTCCATCTTCAGGGTGATGGACATCCAGGCGAGGAAGAGGCCAAGAAATGCGCCGGTGAGGACACCGGCCATCGCGGCGACGAAGAGGTTGCCGGTGTAGACGTTGACCATAAAGGCGATGAAGGCGGCCATGAGCATCTGCCCTTCGATGCCGATGTTGATGATGCCGGTTCGTTCGCCAATCAGGCCGCAGAGCGCGCCCAGGACGATGGGGGTGGATTGGCGCAGGGTGGAGGCGTAAACGGCCGTTGCCTGCACTGGCTCCATCACATAATAAACCAACACCCCTATCGCCACGCCAATCAGGGCGAACTTACCAAACAGCGCGCCATCCAATTTGAAGCCATTTTTGCTTGTTGTTGCTGTTGTCGCTGCCATGATTACCTCCTTACCCGCCCCAGCCCGTGCTGAGCGTGACTTTCTCTTCGTCCACTGCCCGCGAACCGAGGATCTTACGCACAATCAAATCGGCCGAGACAAAGAAGAGGATCAGCGCCTTGATAACGTCAATAATCTGGAAGCGAACGCCCGCATCAAACTGCATCCGGCTGGCTCCCGCGTCCATCGCGCCCAACAGCAGGGCGGCCGGGATCACGCCCAATGGGTGGGTCTTGGCCAACAGAGCGATGGTGATGCCGTCAAAGCCCAGGCCAACGTTGAAACCGGGTTGGTAACGGCCAATAACGCCCAATGTCTCCACCGCGCCGCCCATGCCCGCCAGAAAACCGCTAAAAGCCATCGTCAGGATGATGACGCCGCCGACCTTAATGCCAGCGTATTTGGCCGCCTCGGCGTTCAGACCGGTGGTGCGGATGGCATAGCCCCAGGTCGTCTTAAAGAGCAGATACCAGGTGATGAAGGCCATCAGGACAGCGATGAGGAAACCGACGGGCACAAACCCCCAGCGGGGGATAACGGCCGTTTCCAACACCCGCGGCGTCCGGGCAATAATCCCCGTATCCTTCCAGGGGCCGTTCGCCAGAAAATCAGTCAGATTAATGGCGATGTAATTGAGCATGATCGTCGTGATCACCTCATGCGCCCCGGTGTACGTTTTCAAGGCCCCGGCGATGGCGGCATATAACGCTCCCGCCAGACTGCCGCCAATCAGCGCCAACGGCATATGGATAAAAAAGGGCAGCCCCTCAATCGCAAAACCCAAATAAGCCGCAAAAATACCGCCAATCAACAACTGCCCCTGACCGCCGATGTTAAACAGCCCCGCCTTAAAGGCAAAAGCCACCGCCAGACCGGCGAACATCAACGGTGTCGCTTTTTCCAACGTCCGGCCGATAGCCGTCGTCGTGCCGAGTGACCCACGCGCCAGCGCCACGTAGGCATTCCAGGGATTAGAGCCAGAGATCCAAAGGATCAGGGCGCCAATGAGCGCCGCCAGAATAATTGATAACAGCGGCACACTAATCGCTCGCCACATCCGTGAAAAAAACTCGACCACTTTGTTGCTCGAATCAACCTTCTGTTCTGTCGCCATAGTCACTCCGATTTAAAAAATGTGCGACGCACCAGGTAGTACGTCGCACATCATTCAAACTTCCGTCAAGAAGGTGGCTTTAGCCTCAAGATTAATAGCCGGTTTCGAGTGAACCATCCAGCAGAGCCGCTTCAATCTCGGCCAATCTGTCTTTGATTTCCTGGGAAATCTGAGAATCAAACGCATGGAACGGAGCCAGACCGGTGTCGCCGACATAGTTGCCGCCGGGGAAGTTACCTTCTTTCGCCAGTTGGATCAGCTCAAAAACGCCGGGGGTGATCAGTTTCATCGCGCTGGAGACCAGGCAATTGTGGGCTTCCGGTACGGTTTCCCACTGGTCCGAGTCCACGCCGATGCAGAAAGCGCCGGGAACGCCAGCGACTTCGATCAACGCGCCGTTGCCGGTCTTGCCGCCCGCGCCGAAGACCACGTCCGCACCCTGGTCAACCGCTTGTTTGGCGGTGCTGGCGCCCCATTCCGGGTCGGTGAAGGCCACATCCAAACCACCAGGATGGAAAGTGGAGATCAGGTTGATGTCTGGGTTAATGTAACGTGCGCCATTCTCATAACCAACTTTGAAGGCAACAACCGGGGGAACCAGGTCCGTGCCCAAGACGGCGGCGATGGTGCCGCTCTGGGTGAGCATGGCGGCGAGAGCGCCAGCCTGGAAGCCGGCTTTGTCTTCGGGGAAGATGAGGCCAGCTACGTTGGCCATGGTCTCGCCCTGGAATTGGTCCACGCCGATGAAGTTGATGTTCGGGTATTTGGCGGCGGCTTCGGCCGTCGCTTCGCCCAGGGCAAACCCGACGGTGATGATGACATCGTAGCCATTCTCGGCGAACAGTTCGATGTTGGCTACGTAATCCTTCGCGTCGCCGGTTTCGATGTAATCAACCTTGGCGCCTAACTGCGCTTCGGCCAATTTCGCGCCTTCCCAGGCGGATTGGTTGAAGGATTTGTCGTCTACTTCGCCTACGTCGGTGACCAGACCAACGCAGAACAGTTCTTCGCTGGCGCAGTCGGTGGAAGCGGCCGGGGCAGCCGGGGCCGCCGGTTCGCTGGCGGTTGTGTCGCTAGCGGCCGGAGCAGCCGGGGCAGCCGGCTCAGTGGTTCCCCCGCCTCCACAAGCCGCCAACATCAGCGACAAAGCGAGGAACAAGGTAATGAAGAGTAAAGTTGTTTTTCTCATGTGGTATCTCCTTTTTAGCAAAATCTCCTACCTTTCTGAAAATAAACCAATTGCTCTTTTTCAATCTCCTCTGCGCACTCATTAAGGAAGAGATGCTACCGTAATGGGCCGAAATCTTCTGATGCGACTGGGGATGTGAAAGAACAACATGTGCCTCACATTATAATGGGAATACCGCTTCGCAGCAAACAGGGGAACGGCCGTTTAGCGAAACCGTCCATCTTCCTTTGTGACCAACAACGAAGGCGCATTGAGCGGCGTCGGCATTTTCTCGCCAAACTCCGAATGATCTTCGATAAACTCTATGATTTTTTGCCATACTTTCTGGTGAATCGGTTCCACCGGTCGCATCAACTCATGGCCGACTTTGGGGAAAAACTTCATCTCCTTGTCAGACGCGCCTAGCTTTTGGAACAGCTTTTCCGTATTGCCAGGATTAACAGCCGGATCGTGCCCGCCCTGGAAGACGATCACCGGCTGGAAGATTTTGGGCCATAATTTGCGCCCCAACACCGACATCTTCCGCATCTCGTCAATGCCATCCATTGGCAGGCGCGACGCTTCGACAAAGTATTCTTGTAGGTCTGGGTCGTCCGGGTCGAGATTGGGGTTGAAATCCAGGACACGGCCGATGAAGATATCACGGTCTACGTCCTTTTTCTTGAGGGGGTAGAACCAGGGCATAATGTAACGGCCGAATGAAGCCAGTTTGATCCGCCAGTCTGGCACGTCGTACAGGGGAGCGAGCAAGATAAGACCGCAAATATCTTTGTTTTTTTGCGCCAGAAAGGCGGATAAAACGGCGCCCATGGAATGACCGATCAGGAACACTTGGTCGCAGTATTTTTGAAGGGTCTCTAAACCTTCTTCTGCTTCGGTGATCCAATCGTGGCGATTGTAGCCGTGAATCTCCTGGGGCAGGTTGCCGTGTCCGGGCAGCAGGGGGCAGTGGACGGTGATGCCGTTTTGCGCCAGGTGACGCCCCATATCGCGCGAACTAACCGGGCTGCCCATGAAGCCATGCAGCATCAGGCAGCCGATGCGACCCCATCCTTCGCGTAGTTGGGCGTGAAAAGTATAAGCCTGTCGTTCCTCAGGTACTTCGTATGTCGGTTGAAAGGGCATAATGTGTCTCGATTGGGAGGTTTGCTTTAGACCCTGAGGGTTTCGGAAACCCTTAGGGTCTTGCCAGAAAGTATAATGGGAAGGGCATGAGGCGGCAAGGCGAGGCGGATTGAAGTTGTGCTACAATACCGCCCATGACGATTCACGTGTTATCGGAGCAGTTGGCCTCGCAGATTGCGGCGGGGGAGGTGGTTGAACGGCCGTTTTCCGTCGTCAAAGAACTCGTCGAAAATAGCATAGATGCCGGGGCGCGTTCCATCACCATCACCATCCAGGAAGGGGGCCGCAAGAGCATCCAGGTCGCCGACGATGGCCAGGGCATCGCCGCCCACGAGATCGAAACCGCCTTCCTGCGCCACGCCACTTCCAAACTGCAAGCCGTCGAAGATTTGAACGCCATCCGCACCCTGGGTTTTCGCGGCGAGGCGTTGGCCGCCATCAGCGCCGTCAGCCAGGTGACGGTGGTTTCGCGGGCTGCCGACGAGACCGCCGGATCGCGCCTGACGCTGGCCGGGGGGCACGTGACTGACCGCGACGCCGTTGGCGCGCCGCAAGGCACGATCATCGCCGTGGAAAATCTCTTCTACAACGTGCCCGCCCGCCTCAAATTCCTCAAATCCATCCCCACCGAAAAGCGGCTGATTGACGAATTCGTCACCCGCTACGCCCTGGCCTATCCGCACATTCGCTTTCGCCTGAGCCACAACGGCCGGGTGACGTTCCAGACGGATGGCGGTGGCGAGGTGTTGGACGTGCTGGTGTCCGTCTATGGCCCGGAGACGGCGCGGCAGCTTTTGTCCATTCTCCCGGCGGAGCGGCCAGAGGTGGAGCCGGATGCGCCGCGCATCCCCATCGCCGTCTCTGGCTATGTGGGGCCGCCCAGCCTGCATTGGGCCAATCGCAGCCAGATTACGCTGTTTATGAACGGCCGTTACATCAAAGACACCAGCCTCACCTACGCCGTCATCCAGGCGTACCACACCCTTTTGCCGACGGGCCGCTTTCCCCTGGGCATCCTCTTCATTGATCTGCCGCCGGAAGAGGTGGATGTGAACGTCCACCCCACCAAGACCGAAGTGCGTTTCCACCACAGCAACGCCGTCTTCGGCGCGGCGCAAAAGGCGGTGCGCCGCACCCTGATTGACGCCACCCCGGTGCGTGGCCTGGGGGCCTGGACTGCGCCCACCGAGGCGCGGACGCCGGGCTGGGGCGGCGAATTGGATGAACATGCCTTCGTCCGCCGCGCGGAAGCGGTGCAGCCGACGTTGGATTTGCCCCGCCCGTTCCCGGCCGATTGGGAGGAGGATGGCGCGGTGGGGGAAACGGCCGTTTCTCGCCCCATGTCTCCACCCCCGCCCGCCGACTTAGCCGGAGATAAACTGCCGATCATGCGCGTCGTGGGGCAGGTGGGCGCGGCCTACATCATCACCGAAGGGCCGGACGGCCTCTACCTGATTGACCAGCACGCTGCCCACGAGCGTATCCTCTATGAGCAGTTTTTGGCGGAATGGGAGAAGAAGCAGGTGGCGTCGCAGGGGTTGGTGACGGGAACGGCCGTTCACCTCAGCCCGCCCCAGGCCACCTTGTTAGAAGAACATCTGGACACCTTCGCTGCCCTCGGCTTCCAACTGGAGCCGTTTGGTCCCAACGCCTTCATGGTGCGGGCCGTGCCCGCCCTCCTGGCCAAACTCGACCCCGCCCAGGCCGTCCTCTCCGTCGTCGAAGATTTAGAGCGCGGCGACGCCCCGATGCAAGAGGCGATTGAGCGCAAGATCATCCTGCGCGTCTGCAAAACGGCCGCCGTCAAAGCGGGCCAGACCCTCTCCCCCGCCGAGATGGAGGCGATGGTCTGGCAGTTGGAAGCGTGCCACAACCCTCACACCTGCCCGCACGGCCGGCCGACCCTCATCCACCTCTCCGTCGCCCAACTCGCCCGGCAGTTCGGCCGGATTTGAGAATGCGCTGTGCTATAATTCCTCTATGATTCCGCCAGATTCAGAAAATAAACTCAACAAAAGCGTCCTCGTCATCGCCGATCTGGACGATCCCCCCGATGACCTGGCTTATTGGCTGACTCAATCGCCAACAAAAAGGTTGGCTGCCCTTGAGCAAATGCGCCAAATTGTCTATGGGTATGATCCGCTTACCACCAGACTTCAAAGAGTTCTTGCAGTTGTTGAACGAACATGATGTCCGCTATCTGTTGATTGGGGGGTACGCTGTCGGGTATCATGGCTACCCACGCGCTACAGTGGACATGGATATCTGGGTTGCCTTGCAGCCTGACAATGC
This sequence comes from uncultured Ardenticatenaceae bacterium, assembly GCA_964405285.1. Taxonomy (GTDB): domain Bacteria; phylum Chloroflexota; class Anaerolineae; order Promineifilales; family Promineifilaceae; genus Leptovillus. The sequence continues at coordinate 1,834 of CAYONK010000038.1, read as the reverse complement.
CCGGCGTGTTGTGTCAGCTTTGCAGGCATTTGGGTTTGGTTTGCCCGAATTGACCGAAGGTCTGTTTCTGCTGCCTGACAAAATCATTCGCATGGGCGTGCCCCCGTTGCGCCTGGAAATCCTGACCAGTATTTCCGGTGTTGAGTTTGAGGAATGCTTCAATAACCGTGTTGTGGATATGATTGACGGAGTTCAGGTGAACCTCATCAGTCTGGATCATCTTAGACAAAATAAAAAGGCAAGCGGTCGCTATAAAGATTTGAGTGACTTAGAGAATTTGCCTTGAATGGGTGGAACGCCCAATCGTTTACCCCTCTTCCTCCTCCACTTCCAACCGCACCCGCAAATTTTGGAACGTCAGCCGCCAGCCGCCGTCCAGGCCGGAAGGGCACGCTTCCAGGCGCAAGCCGCTGATTTCCGGGCTGCCATCGGCCAGGGTGATCGCATAGGAGAGGCCCGGCGTCATGCGAAAGTCGCCGTAGCCCGCGCCCAGGTCTGGCTTGAAGCCGGTGTAGAAGCGGTCGGAGCCGCCTTCCCACGCCACCCACACCTCGGCGCCGGGCAGTTGGTTGAGCAGTGCGTCCAGGGTGATCACTTCGATGCGGTCAACGGCCGTTTCCCCCTCACATACCCTCTCCTGCGACAACAAGCGGTAGACCGGCTGCGGCGTGGATGTGGGGGCGCTGGTCGGTGTGGGTGTGGCAGTGGGGGCGGAGGTGGCGATGGGAACGGCCGTTGCCGTCCCGGTCGCCGTCGGGGTAGGGGGGATGGCCGGGGTGGGCGTCTCCGTCGGCAGGACGACCAGTTCTGGCGCGAACAGGGCTACCGCCGCGCCCGTCGCCCCCGCCTGCTGCGCCAGCCGGGCCAGGTTCTCGATCTCCCTGGCCGGCCGCTGCTCCCGCAGATACGTCTCTAGCTGCGCGTCCAGCCGTTCCGCCAGCGCCTCGTCATCCAGCGCCGCCAGCCGCGCCTCTGCCCGCGCCCAATCCCCATCCGCCGCGTAGCTTTGGCTCACCAGGCGGATATATTCCGCCTTATATCGTTCACTGAAGCGGGAGGGACTGGCGTCGGTGTAGACCACCGGCGCGACCACCCAGGCGTAATAGAGCGCCCCGGCCAGCCCGACAATCAGACCGAGCAAAAAGAGACCGGTGGCCGAAGCCTGACTGTTGCGCCGGGCGGCGCGTCGTCGTCGTTGGCTCATGGGGTGGATTCCCCCGGACGGTTCAGATAAGGCTGCAAGGCGGGCGAATCCAGCCCCAAATCGTGGGCCAACCGCGCCAGGGGGCCGATTTCCGGGGCGCGGCTGCCGCCTAAAATCTGGTCCAACACGTAGGCGTTCAAGTACGCCTGCCCATTCTCCCCCAACGCCTGCACCGCCTGTCGCGCCGCCGCCAAATCTTCGTCGGCGGCGTAGGCGGTCGCTACCATCAGCAGATAATCCTGCTTATAGCTGTCGGCCAGCAGCACGGGCGTGGCGTCGCTGAACTCCGTCGGCCAGGCCACCCAGCCCAGGTATAAGCCCAACGCCGCGCCAATTGCCAACCCCAATGCGATAATCGCAAACGGCCGTCCCAAACGCATAGTCAATGGTCAATTGTCAATGGTCAATAGTCAACGTTCGGTCATTGACAATTGACCATTGACCAGTAACCATTGCCAATTAAAAAGGCCACCTCTTTTGCTGTGGTGGCCTGCTCGTGTCATTTGCCGGGCTATGACCCGGCTCATTTGCCGGGCTATGACCCGGCGCTTATAATCCAAACGTTCTTTGATGTGTGCCGAAGGTGGGAATCGAACCCACACTCCCGAGGGAACACGATTTTGAGTCGTG
>CAYONK010000037.1:2696-13657 GCA_964405285.1 uncultured Ardenticatenaceae bacterium | reverse complement strand
GTCGTCATCACCTCCGTCAACCGCGACGAACGGCCCGACGGCGGCGCCCCCATCTTCGCCGAAGTCATCCGGCGCGTGCGCCAGATGCAGCCCGGCTGCTCCATCGAACTGCTCATCCCCGACTTCAAAGGCAGCGCCGAAGCCCTCAAAATCGTCATGGACGCCCGGCCGGAAATCCTCGGCCATAACGTCGAGACCGTGCCGCGCCTCTTCAAAAAAGTGCAGCCCCAAGACAAATACGAATGGGCCATGACCACCCTGGCCAACGCCAAACAGATGGACCCCGAAGTGCTGACCAAATGCGGCATCATGGTCGGCCTGGGCGAGACCTGGGACGAGATTTTGGAAGTGATGGGCGACCTGACCGAGCGCGGCGTAGACATCCTGACCATCGGCCAATACCTCCAGCCCCGCGCCGACCAACATCTGCCGGTGGAGAAATACTACCACCCGGACGAATTCGCCGAACTCAAACGGATCGGCCTGGAGATGGGCTTCAAATGGGTGGAGAGCGGCCCCCTCGTCCGCAGCAGCTACCACGCCGACCAGCAGGTGCAGGCGCTCTCGCCAATTTACAAGCAGTTGTATGGAAAAGAGCTGCTGAAGACGGCCTGAGAGAACGGCGGTTGTTAACGTGTCAGCGTTCAGCCATCCCAGAGACCTGGCTGGTTTTGGCCTCAGGCGCTTCCTCATTGAACGAGAAAAACCTGTCAGGTCTGAACGCTTACGTTAACGTTGTTTGAGGCCCGCATCCGGCATTCCGCTGGCTGTTACCACTGATGAAGGATAGCGACGCGCAAGTTGGGAGAGGTTGATGGAGAAGATAGCGATTGTGGTGCATGGGGGCGCAGGCGCCTGGGTTTTGGATTCGGAACGGTTTCATGAGGGATTGGCGGCTTGCCGGGAAGCGGCGTTGGCCGGACACGCCGTGCTGCTGGCAGGGGGTCGGGCCGTGGATGCGGTGGAAACGGCCGTTCACATCCTCGAAGATTGCCCTGCTCTGGACGCTGGGCGCGGGAGCTACCTGAATGTAAAGGGCGAGGTAGAGATGGACGCGCTGATCATGGACGGCCGTTCGCTGGACATGGGCGCTGTGGCTGCCATCCAACGGGTACGCCATCCTATCAGTCTGGCCCGCCAGGTGATGGAGCAAACCAAACACACCTTTTTGGTTGGGGCGGGGGCAGACGCTTTCGCCGAACAGATCGGCTTTCCGCGTTGTGCGGTGGAGGAATTGCTGGGGCAAACGGCCGTTGCCCTAATTCCGGCCAATGGCCCCTTAGGCGACACCGTCGGCGCTGTGGCACTCGATGCGCAGGGCAACCTGGCCGCCGCCACCTCCACCGGCGGGACGCGAGAGAAAATGCCGGGCCGGGTAGGCGACAGCCCCCTGGTGGGGTCGGGCGGCTACGCAGACAACCGGACAGCAGCGGTAAGCGCCACGGGTCATGGCGAATCGCTGATGAAGATTGTGATCAGCAAACAGGTATGCGACTACGTGGCAACCGGGCTGCCTGCCCAGGCAGCCTGCGAAGCGGCCATCGCGCTGCTGGCGGAGCGCGTCGGTGGCGAAGGGGGCCTGATTGCTCTGGACGCGAACGGGCGTGTCGGGGCGGCCTTTAACACGACGGCCATGCCTCATGCGTACGTAGTGGGGGGAGACGCGGGAAGCGTTGTCGTCGGGGCAGAAACCCGATGATGATCGGGGTGTTCCCTTCAGCACGAGTCATGAAGCGCTACGATTTGGGGCAGCTGACTGCGCCACCGCTGATTGAAGCGACCTTTACGCCGTAAAATTCGTGGTCTGCGCTGCGGTAGTACATAAACCATCGGTCAGTCTCATTGTCCAGAAAGACAATTGCTTCCCAAACGTCAGCGAAGCGATAGGTTTGTACCGGGGCGCTTAGATTGGCCGGGTCATCCAACGACACAGTGCGGACTTCAAGCGTGGGGCCGTGGGTGGCATAGACGTCGTTCAGAAACAGGGCGTAGGTGTCGGGGCCGATTTTAGCGAAGCTGCCAGGCCCCCAGGCGGAGATGGTGCGCCTTGCGCTGCGCGCAGCCACGGTGTTTGCCAGATTATCCCGGTTATTGCCCCAGGCTGCGCCCAGTTTGCCCTTTTGTAACACGCCATTTGGGATGTAGTAAGCGAAGTAACGGCCGTTGTCCTGGAACCCAATCACCGGGAAAAGTTCGTCACCGGAACCCCACACAGAGCTATCGGCGAAATTTAGAACCACTCCCTGATCGGTGAAGGTAAAGCCGTCGGAAGAGGTGGCTAAACGGCCGTTGGCGTTCACCTTCCCCCCACCGATCCAGCGGTTTGCCCCGTAGTAGATGGCAATCTCGCCCGTATCGTCTAAAAACGCGCCACCGGAAACGGCCCCTTCTTCAAAATTATTTTCAGGAAACCAGGTCAGCACCGGGTTTTCAGCATATTTGGTGAAATTGAAGCCATCGCTGCTGGTAGCCACGCCGATGGAGCGCCAGGTGACGGTGTGTTCTACGTCGTTGTACCCATTTGAACCCTGGTAATACAGATAAAAAACGCCATCCTTCTTGACCACAGTAGAAGTAAAACCACCCCACAAGTAATAATCCCACTCACCCTCGGTCCCGGCATAAAAAATGGGGCCGCATTCCAGCCAATCAGCCTGTTTGGGGATGGCGACGTCGCTGCTGTGGACCTCGGGCTTGCAGGCGTGCAGCAACGGTAGGGTCAATAATAGCAACAAGAGTAATGCTGCCGGTGACTGGTTGGCAAATGGGCTATGCCGGTTTGACCACATGATGAATCAACCGCCTATTTCGGCAATGATGCGCGCCACCATCTGGTCCAGGGTATCCATGTTTGCTACGGTCAAGTCTGTATCTGGGATGTAAACGCCGAATGCCTCTTCGACAAAGACCCCGACATGCGCTAAAGAGAAAGAGTCAATCAACCCGCTGGTGATAAGTGGTTCGTCATCTCGAATCGAGTAACCAGGCTGGTAGATAAGCTCTTCCAAAACAAACGCCCGTAACTTTTGTCTAATCGCGCCTTCGTTCATGAGGATTCCTTCTGCGGTTCTATGATGGCTTAAAAGCCCTGATACACAAATGGCTCTTCCCGGTCAGTTTGCATAAGAAGCAGGATGAGAAATAGAGAGATTGCCAGCGCAGATGCCTGCAATGGGCGCGACCAGCGCAAGAAAAAAAGCTCATCCTGGTTTTGATGCCGACGTTGTAACCAATCTAATAATAACACCAAAGACAAAAGAGGGATCGCAAGCAAGATGCGCCGGAAACGAATAATCGGGTAGGTCCAATCGGCCATTCCGCGCCAGTAGGCCAGGGCGGTTGACAAATCCATCACGAAGGGAACCCAGGCTAAGGATACGAGACTGAAGACGAGGCCCATAGCCATGATTTGCCACCAGAACGGCCGTTTCTGTGGCGGCGTTATAGCTCGCCAGAGAGTAGGTACTCGTTCTACCACCTGATACAACCCGTGCAACCCTCCCCATAGCACCATATTCCAACTTAAGCCATGCCAGAGACCGCTGATCAGCATTGTCACCAATGGAGGAAGGATCAGGTTTAATGGGTTGCGCCGACTGGGATTGCGCCGCAGTAGGGCGCGGCTGAGTGGGAAAAAGATGTAATCTCGCAGCCAATGGGAGAGGGTGATATGCCAACTATTCCAGAATTCGGTCAGGTTGCGGGCGAAGTATGGTTGTTGAAAATTGGGTGAAAGCGGAATGCCAAATAATCCGCTGATACCGCGCACAATCTCGGTATAACCGGCAAAGTCATTGTAGAGAAAAAGGCCATAAATGAGAATCCAGGCAATTAACTCTGGTCCGGTATACCTGGATGGTGTCTCAAAAGCATCCCAAAAGATGATGTTAGCCAGGATGTTGGCGATGAACAACTTGCGCAGCAAGCCAAGAACGATCAGGCTGAGACTCTGCGCCAGGGCTGTGTTGTCTACCCGGCGGGGTTGGGCTAGTAGGGGGAGAAAGGTTCGGGCGCGCTCGATGGGACCAGAGAGGATTTTGGGGAAATATGCGAGGTAGAGAGCAAAGTCAATGAAGTTGTCAGGAACGGCCGTTTGCCGACGATACACATCCACCAGGTAGGATATGTTTTGCAGCGTGTAGTAAGCTATCCCGATAGGCAAAAACAGTTTGAAGGAATGCTCAGAAAGTTGAATGCCTAGCGTTGAAAGTTGCGTGAGTAGATTGGGCAGGTAAAAGTCGGCCGTACGGAACAGTAATAGCGTTACGACGTTCAGCGCAATGCCCAGCCAGAGAAGGTAGGGGTATTTTTGCCTTTCTTGTTTTAGGCGTGGGGCGATGAGGTAGTTAACGGCCGTTAATCCCAGCAAAATCAGCGCAAACTGCCAGGCCCAGGTTGCGTAAAACGCATAAGACACTAGCAGTAGCCAGACATTTTGCGCTCGCCGAGGCAGCGCATAATAAACAGCAAGAACAGCCAGGAGATAATGAAAGAAGGTCAGTGAAGTGATGCTCATTGCTCGATCCCTGTTCTGGCTGTTGCCAGACCATGTAACTCCCCTGCGTTTACTGCTTGGCCTAACTGTTCACCTAACCATTCGCTGAACAAGACAGCTCCCTGACTGTTGAGATGACTATAATCTACCCAGCCGGTATCTGGTATGAGATCATGGTGCGTGCTTTGCCAGAAGGGCACCTTATAAACAATTGCAGTCGTAGCGACGCTATTGATAAAAACTTGATAATCAACGGCAGGCGCGCCAAAGAAAGCGAAGTAGCTGCTGGGAACCGGCATTTCCACGACGACGATGCTTACATCGTTTTCTTGTAGTGCTACAAGTTCTTCTAACCCGGCCAGGTTTTCTGGCTGAATCGCATAATCGCTCAACAACCGGAAGTAGTATTGCACATGGTAAGAATCATCTTGAGGATCTGGCGGCCTCGTGACGAAATCACCTACCGCGTCATCCGAATCGAAGCCAAATTGCTTGGCTGGTTCATCTGGCCCCTGGCGCACTGCATCTTGGAAAAACAAACGCATCATGTCTGACAGATGATGCCGGTAACGGTATAAATAAGAGGACTCTACCACCCACCCTTTGAGATTGAAATGACCAGTTCGATAACGTACCCAGGGCATGTCCAAAATAACGGTCGTGTCATCATCCTGGCGGGGAACAGCAAAATCGCGGGCATCTGTACCAAAAATGAAGAGTTGTGGCTGGTAAGTTTCTACCAAAATATGGGCAAGCGCTCCGGCCGATGCCGGAGATAAAGCGTCAACACCAAAGTTGAAACAGCGCAAATCTGCGCCTGTTTGTTGATAGTAGCCTCGCTGAACTGCCTCCGGATCAAACCCGCGCCACAGCATGGAGTTACCAAGGGCAATACATTCGATTGGCACGCCGGCATGAGCCAGATTTTCAAGGCGATGCCACTGAACTTCAAACTGGCGATGGCGACTATTCAATTTTGGGGCTGTCAGGTGAGCTTGTACGATTGGTTGGCGCATCAATAGCTCTGCTCCGATGAGTAACAAGGCAAGCGGCAGCAAAGCCAGGAGAAAAGTTTGGCCGAACGGCCGTTGCAGGTCTAAAGTCCGTTCACTCATCTGTTAATAGACCCTTTCTGACTAATCCGGCGCGTAATAACCATTTTTTAAGCCAACGTGAATAAGGATGCGCCCGTTCCGGTAACCAGTGTGGAGAATTGAGCAGCCATCGTTCTTGTTGCACTGCTCGCCACACAGATTGGTCTTGGCAAGCGATTTGCCCCAGATAGTTTTGCAGCCATTGCAAGTATTGGCGGCGGGCGTTTGCCATCTGGCCAGACCGGCTGGCCAGACCGGTGACTGAATCAGGGTGCTGCCTGTACCAATCCCAACAAGCTGTAGCAACGTACACTGGCGCGTCCAGACAGATTTTGGCGTAGAAGACCTGGTCTTCGTACATGCCTGTGAACTGGGCTTCAAAACCACCCAATTGGAGAAGACGTTCGCGTTGTACCAACAGGCTCCCCATGCAGGGTACGGCCGTTTTCCCTTGTAGAAAATATGTTAATAACGTGGGAGGGGCATACAATCGGTCGGCCATAATCCCCGGCACAGGGGTGAAATCTCGCCCGATGTCTTGTGGTAAACCTGTCCAACTCGTCCAATAGCGTGTCATGCCATAAAGCATAACGGCCGTTGGTTGTGATTGCAGCAAGCCTAGCTGCTCCACCAATTTGTGGGGCATATACACATCATCCGCATCGAGGAAGGCAACGTAACGCCCCCGCGCCAGTTGTAGCCCCACTTGCCGGGAAGCGCTGATGCCTCTGTTCAGGTTATCTGGGTGTTGGTGGAGTTGTATCTGCTCTGGATAGCGAGCAACGTAACTCTGGGCCAGTTCCCGGCCGTCAGTTTGGTCTGAACCATCGTCAATAAGCAACAACTCCCAGTGAGGATACTGCTGCGCTAATACGCTTTCTATCGCCTCAGCCAGGAAAGCGGGTGGGGTATTGTAAAATGGGGTAATGATTGAGATGATTGGCAGATCGTTAATCACGTAACCACCTCTTTAGCCACTGAGCAAAAGTTTGCCCATCCCAATCCGATGCCCAGAAGCGAGGCAGGTTGACGAGATTCTGCTTACCATGGACGGGGCTATTGCCACTGGTGAAGGCCAGGTGAAATCCTGCCTCAGCCACAAACTGTTGAGCCAGCAAAGCGCTGTCTCCGTGTGGATAGGAAAAAAAAGTGACGGGTTGTTGTAGGAGGGCTTCCAGGCTGGCTTTGCTTTGTCTGATTTCCTCGCGTTGCGCCGTTGATGGCAGTTGGCTCAGGCGAGGGTGATTGACTGTATGGGCGCCAATTGTAATCAACGGATTGGCAGCGATTGTTTGCAGTTCGTCCGATGTTAACGCCAGGGCTTCCGCCGGAGGGAGTGGTTCATATGTTTCGGCCCAGGCTTGAAGTTGTGTCAGGAGCAACGGCCGTTGCTCAACCTGCCATTCCAACCTTGCCCCCAACTCCTTCATGAGCCAATATCGGGCTGTCTGTTTCTGCCGCCAATGACCCATATCCCACAGCGACCAGCGAAAAGTTTCCGAGCCGATTTCCAGGCTTAGTTCCTCTGGCAGCATAACAGGCCCAAAAATAATTCTGGTTAACCTGTCCCACCAAAATTCCTGACCCATAGCGCCAGAAACGACAAACAGGGTTGCGGGCAGGTTTTGTTTTTGGAGTAGGGGGAGGGCGGTAGACATAAAATCCTGATAACCGTCATCAAATGTCAAAACGACAGAGCGTTTGGGTAGTTTTCCTTGTTCAAGGCCCTGGCGCAGTGTCTCCAGGTCAATAACGTTGGCCATGTGCCGCAGCGTATCTAATTGTGCTGCAAAATGATCGGGGAATAGACATAGACCCAACGGGTCTAGCTGCGGTCTGGCAATGCGATGATAAGCCAAGATTAAGGCAGACTCTCCGGTACGGCTGCGTAGCCAGGCAACTGTCTGTTGAACGCGCTTGAGACCAGGGATTTTCAACATGGTGTCTTCGGTCGGGTAGCTCGTACGGTGATTAGGAGTTGATAATCGGGATCCACGTACTCTAATTCCTTCGAGCGCAGTTCCTCGCTGGCCAAACCATGCAGGAAAGCAATGGAGGATAAAACGTTGCCATACGCCTCAACTTGCAAATGATCGCGGGGAAAAACGGCCGCGAACAGATCTTCAGCCGAGCGCGTGGTGAAACTCCAGTAATAACCCCATCTATCCATATCGTATCGGCTGATTTTACTGATGCCAGGGATTGTGACGAGGGCAACCCCTCCTGGTTTTAAGCTGTGATAGATGGTGCAAACGGCCGTTTGCACGTCAAAAATCGCCTGCAAAGTCTGCGTCACAATCAGGCAGTCGAAACTTTCTGCTGGGATGCTGTTCGGATCTGTCAGGTTCCCTATCAACGTAACGTGTTCCTTTTGTTCAGCGACGTGCAAGACGACACTTTCTACAACTTGGTCTTGCCCATACCTGCGCGTATATGTGTTGTCGCCGATCTCCAACACGCGACCTTTGATGGTATCCGCCTGAGTGGCTAAAAAGCGTTCGATGTAATACCGATCAATTGGTTGACCTCGCTCTGCCCCCCAATCTTGGCTGATCGGTTTGAGGCGGCGCAGGCTACCGAACCGGACTGTGCCTACCGGGGGCCAACGAGAATACCGCACGATACGCCGCCTGGTTGCCTTGGATAGATACTTCTGACCGAATCGAATAATAAGTTCTTTCATGGTTTATGCTTCTTGATTCCAGATTCTGAGCCGCGCCAACGGGGGGAATGCCACCGTCAGATTTGCCTGCAATCCCAACTGCAAAGCGTGATCAGCCAGCCAGAGCAAGCCAAACATCACAATCGTTGCCGTCCCGCCAGCAACAACCAACCCGATAAATCCCGGCCATAGCGTCATAATCGCCAAAGCCACCAGCCCCCCAGCGGCAGCGACTGTCACAAACGCGCTGATGGACCTGCCTATACCCTGGTATGGACGGGGGATTATTTGCTGCACAAAAAGCACGCTTAAAATTTGTGACGCGGCAACGGTTGGCAGCCAAACCAATGCTGCCCCCAATACACCAAATTGGGTGATTAAAGGGCCAATCAAAACAATCAACAAGCTTGATTGCAGACATTCAATAATGGCTACTTGATAGGGCCGCCCCGTACCGTTCAAAATGGGCAGCACTGTTTCTCCTACCAGCCCCATGATATTTACCAACAGCAGCAACCGGATCATTCCAACCGTATCAGCCCAGTTTGGCCCTAAGACATAAGTCACCAACGCTGGGGTCAGGACAAACAGTAAAACACACACGGGTAAAACGAGGGCCGTTACGGCTACCAAGATCGCCCGGTAAGCGCGGGCAAGCTGCGAGGTGTCCTCTTGCAAGTTTGCATACAAAGGAAAGGCGACTGAATTGATCACTTCCTCGGCCACTTCTGTAGGCAAAAAAGCTAACCTGGCTGCCAGGAAATACAAACCCAATTCAGCCGCACCCAACTGGCGCGAAATAATCATCTGCATGGCCGAGCGTCCGGCAATGGCGATCACGCCTGTTAGAAATATCCAACGGCCGAAGTGAATTAACGGCCGTATCGCTGCCCAATCGAATGAAAAACGGGGTCGAAATGGGGCGAACCAGTAAGACATCCCTACATAGACAAATGGTCCCGCCAGCGAACCGATGATCAATGCCCACACTCCAAGCCAGGGAGCCAGAACGATAGAAAGCGTGGTATTCACAATAGCATCTGGTAGACGTACCAATGCCAGAGAGCGAAAGTTTAGATCACGGGTCAACTTGGCCAGCTTGATGCTGGCGGCCGCTTCTAACGTCGGTCGAAATGCAACGACCTGGATCAGAGGGATCGCCCGAGGTTCCTGAAATAGCGAGGCAATAAATGGAGCAGCCAGGTAAACGGCCGTTGTCACCAATAACGCCCGCACCATCCCCGCCGTCCAGGCTGCGTTATAATGTTTCTCCTCTGAATCCGAGCGTTGGACCAGAGCTGGGATCATGCCAATGTTGGTGACCACCATCAGAAACTCAACGGCGACAAGCGATATAGACAACAGCCCAAAATCATCAGGTACCAGGATGCGCGCCAAAATGACAGTGCGTAGCAGAAATATCAGCTTGATGCTGACCATCTGCACACCCTTCCACATCATAGCCGAACCGGCTGTACGCGCTAAACTTCGTTCCGTCAAGATGAAGTCCTGTTTAGGTTGGCAGACCAAGTACCGCTCTTGCCTGAACTGATTGGTAAAGCAAAATCCTCATGAAAGTGCGTTCTGGACGAGTGCGGGTCAGAATTTGCGTCAACGCCTGCGTTGGCCTTTGTTCTCATCACGTGCGCCTATGGTTGCGAAAGATCCCGGCCACAATACCGGGCAACATAAACAAGGTGTCGGCTCGTCCCCGATCCACCATGTCCTGATCGCGGCGCACAATCCCGCGCAGCCAGCGCACCGGCCCCCGCGCCAAATCCCGCGCTGCCTGCCGCCAGATGATCCAATTCCCCCAACGAAGGTGGGTTCCGTAAAAGCCACCCTGACTGCGGGCGTAGTCGGCGTAGCGGGCCGCCCGCTGGCTGGCGTCGCGCCAGTGGTAATGGAGCAGAACGATGTCCGGGTCGTAGACGATGGGGATGCCCAGGCGCAGGGCGCGGTAGCCATAGTCGCTGTCTTCGGCCGCTTGCAGGCAGGGGTGTTCGTCAAAAAAACCGATGCGCTGCACCAATTCCAGCGCCAGCCCGGCGTTACCGCCGATGAACGGATGGGCTTTGAGTTGCGGCCGTTCGGACCGCTTCAGTTCCCGCGAGGTCACAACGGAAAAAGCCACTTCCTCGTCGCCTGCCTGATCCACCCGGCCACAGACGATGGCTTCCGGCTCATTTCGCAGGCGCGCTACCATTTTCTCCAGCCAATCGGCCGTGACGAAGCAGTCGTCGTCGGTGATGGCGACGAAACGGGTTTGCACCTGTTCCAGCCCGCGATTGATACCGGCGGAACGGCCGTTTTGCCCCGACGGCACATACAATGTCTCCAACTCCGCTGCCTTTAAGACCGCCAGCCACTCAGTCACAACCGGATTGCGCCCCTGGTCCACCATAATAATCCGGGCCGGCCAATGCGACCCATCGGCCAGCCAAAACAGGCAAGATTCGAGGATCGGGCGGCCTAGCGTAGGAATAACGACGCTGATGTCGTCCAGAATCGGCTTTGCCGACAGGAGTGGCTGAAGCTGGCGGATCATCTATCGTTTTTCCAGCAGGTAAATGTAGTAGTTAGAATCGCCAACCTGATGCCATCCAGATACGTTCGCGTAGTTGGGCACGTATTCAGCTACAATGGCTCTGGCCCCGGTGCTGGCAAAAACGTCCAGGACTTCCCACTGAAAGGCCGGGTCGCCCAACCA
>CAYONK010000037.1:0-2686 GCA_964405285.1 uncultured Ardenticatenaceae bacterium | reverse complement strand
ACCCGCGCCAGCCTGGCCCAAAAGGAGTCGAAGGCGTACCCAATCACGGCTACAGGGTCGCCCGGCTCTATGCCGAGCCGCCACAACTCTTCGGCGACCGCGCCCGGCCAGGAGGGTGGCCCGGCGACAACGGCCGTTGCCGGGGGCGGCCCAGCAGCGACGTTTAATCTGGCGAACCGTTGCAGGTTGAATAACAGGACGTTGGTTAACAAAAAAAGTATCGTCAAAGAGCTGAGGATATTCAATACCCGATGGGCCTGGGGGAAGGCGGGCAGCCGCGCCTGAGCCAGCACATCGCTCCAAAACAGCAGGATAAACGCGCCCACATAACGGCCGGCGACCAATATCGGCGCGTATAACAGCATCGCCAGCAGCCCGATGCCGGAAAGCAGCCAGCCGCGAATCCCTGCCAGCCCAAATGCTTGCGCCGGTAGGCGTATGGGCCGCCACAGGTAAAGTAAAGCCGCACTCATCACAACAGCTGCCTGCTGCCAGATAAACAGGTCGGCAAAGTACAGGCCGTTGAGGAGCAGCTGCCGCAGTTGGTTGCCCAGGTCAAAGCGGGCAACGGCCCCTTCATACCAGTAAGTCTGGTCGTGGGAAATGGGGTAGGTACCGCCTATGGGTTCGGCAAATTCGTAAATGGGCGGGTCGGTGAAAATACGGCGGGATGGGTTGAGCGGGACGCCGTCGCCGGGCGGATCGCCTTGCCAGTGGGGGTAGATGACATGGTTGACGTGACGGATGTAGGTGAATTTGCCCGCGTCGCCATAGGTGAAACGGCCGTTACGCGCCGAAATCACCCCCATAAACGGCCCCGCCACCATAATAAAGCTGAAGAGCGCGATGATCGCGCCCGGCAATGCTCGCCTCCTGTCCCGCACCGCCGCGAAACCGGCCGCCAAAAAGAAAATCGAAACCGGCAGCATAATCGCCTTGCTCAAATAGCCCAATCCTAGCAAGCCACCCATGAGGGCAAATCGCTGCCAGTTAGTCTGCCCGGCCCGTATTTGCGCCAGCAATCCCGCCGCGCCAAACAACAAAGCAGCCATCAACATGTCCGGTGTCACCGCCCAAACTTGAATCTGCGTGAGCGCCGCCCAAATAAAGAGCGCGTAACCCACCCCCCACCAGCCCCATTCTGGCAGCTTCCATTGCCCGTTATCCGCGCCGGCCGTTGGCTGCAACTGCCGCCACATAAACTCAAACGCGGCCAGCGCCAACAGAAAAATGAAGAAGTTGACCAGATGTACCAGGGGGAATTCCCAGCGCATGGTTGGTTCAACCAGCCGCATGACTGCGCCCAAAATCCAGGAATAGAGCGGACTCCAGACCGTGCTGACGGCTGTGTGCCAATCGCCGCGAAAATAGGCGTCGCCAATATCCAGGTAGACGATACCATCGGCGTTCATGGAGTGGTGGCGCGCCGCCACCCAGGCGTGCAGCCCGGCCAGAGCAACAGCCAGCAGGCGAAAGCCGTTACGCAGCCAGAACACAGGTGGGGCAACCAGGGTCGTTTTCATGCGCGGCGTCTGTTCATTAATCCCAAGGCCAGACAAACGCCAGTCGTCCTAATTCGCCGAGGGGCATTTCAAAGATCTGAATTGGACCAGAACCATCTACCGGTGAAATCCAACGGCCGTCTGGTAATGGCATAGGGTCCACCGCGTGCATGGCGTCCTGGTTCCAACCGCTGCCACTGGCCTGAACAACCGGCGCCTGACTGACCGGGCGTTCCTTATAAGAGGTGGGGGAGATGTCGGTGATTTCAAAAGCCCACATTTTGTGACCATAGCGAGGTTCGCTGTCCTGGGTGTAACGGTATAAACGGCCGTCATACACCAGAACTCGCCCCCCAGGACGGGCATAGTGCGGATTGCCCGCAATAATCGGGCTTTGCGGATGTTCTTGCCAGGGGCCAAAGAGATCCCTGGCATAGTAAAGCCGCAGCGTGTCATTGCCTTCAAACGAGGAGAAAAGCCACCAATAATCGTTGTAATAAGCCAATGAATTATCCAGGAAATCTCTACCTTCCAGCAGCGTGGTCACGTAATTCCAGGTGAAAGGGAATTCCTCGGCCCGGTACAAGCGAACCGAATTCGCTTCATAACTTTCGGGAACCAAATAGTATTCTCCCTGCCACTTGAAGACATAAGGATAAGAAAGATGAAAGGGTTCGTCGAGGATGATCTGCCGGTACGACCATCGTCGCCCGTCCGGGCTGGTAGCCACAGACAGATCGCCTTGCTGTGTGTCAAGATTATAGATCTCAAAAAAGAGATAGTAGGTATCTGCCTCATGCACCATGAAGGGGTCAGCCAGAAAATGAGCCGAGGCATCGGTAACATCTAAAACAGTTAGAACGGGATTGCGTACATGCTCCGGTTGACTCAAGGCAAACGGAGTATCGCCCATGTAAATGCCTAACGACCAATTGTCATGGGTTCTGACAAAGGGCACGCCTCTGGTTTTAAATCTGTAGATACCGGCTGTCAGCAACAAGACCACCAGGACCAGACTCAGGATAATGGGGAGACGATATTTCTTAATCATGAACGGTTTGCTCTTATTGAATGGCTGTATGAGGATACGGATCGAATATGTTGTTGAATAACCCACTGTAATGCTGGTTAATGCTGGTGGTGGTGTAACGGGTTTGGACGGTATGAAGGGCAGATTCGCCTAA
>CAYONK010000036.1:0-13707 GCA_964405285.1 uncultured Ardenticatenaceae bacterium | reverse complement strand
GTTTTTCACTGTTATTATGAAACCCTCACTCTCCCGCTTCCGCCGCCCGGCCGCATCGCGCAAACAAAGCGGCCTGCTCAGCGCGCTGGTCATCGCCCTGACCAGCGTGTTTGTTTATGCTTTTTGGCGAGTGCAGCGCTTTACCCGCCGCCTGCTGCGCCAACCCCCATTTCAGACCAATTATGTCCTGATCAACGTCAACGAAGAGACGGAGGTGCTGGCCCACGCCTACGACATCGCCGTCAACAATTTACGTGGCGGCATCGAGACTCGCTACCTGGGCGATGGGGTAGAGAAGCTGGTGCTGTGCGCCGGGCTGCGCAATTTCCGCGAGCCGTGGGCGCGCGATTTTGGCTTTGCCAGCTATGGCCTGCTGGCTCTCCACGAGGACCGGGTGGTGAGAGAGTGCCTGGAGCTGTTTTTGCATTTTCAACGGCCGTCGGGCCAATTCCCCGTCAAAATCCACTCCACCAGCGTCCTCGACCGCTACATCCACTCCCTGCTGCGACGCGAACAACCAATCTACAAACCCCTACGCCCCAAGTACGTCACCGCCCATAACACCATCTCCCTCGATGGCAACTGCCTGCTCGTCATCGCCTGCCTGCGTTATGCCCGGCAAACCGGCGACGTCACCTTCGTTCAGGCAAATTGGAGCCACCTACGTCAGGCGCTTCGCTGGCTAGAAGCGCACGTCAACCAGGCAGACGGGCTGCTCAACCAGGCCCCCTTCACCGATTGGGCCGATAGCGTCGGTCGCACCGGGCGCATCCTCTACACCAACGTCCTTTACTGGAAAGCGCTCCAAGAGATGGCTCGTTTTGCGCAACAGCATAACCTGCCCGACGACGAAATATGCTGCTCTGGCAAAGCGGCGCGGGTGCGCGAAGCGGTGCAGCGTGGATTCTGGCGCGACGATCTAGGCTACTTTGTCGTCAGCGAACAACACGACATGCTCAGCAGCAGCGGCAATCTTATGGCCATCGCCTGGAATCTGGCCACACCGGCCCAGGCCCACAGCATTCTAGATCGTCTGAATGAATATGGCATGGCCGACCCCGTTCCCACCCGCGTCACCCACCGCGAATACCCGGAAGCGCTGATCGCCCTGGAAAACCGGCTGGCGGGCATTCCCGAATACCACACCCACGCCGCCTGGCTCTGGTTGGGCGCCTGGCACATGATCGCCCTGGCCCGCATGAACCGTCAGGAAGAGGCGGAAGCGCTGCTGCAACGCGCCGCCCACCTCATCGCGCGCGATGGCGTCGTCCACGAAGTGTACGGAAGAGACAGCTTTCCCTTATCCACCATATGGTATACCTCGGAGGCGCCGCTTACCTGGAATGCCGGGATGCTGGTGTTCGCCTACCATGAGTTAACCAGTTCGCAACAAGAGGAGATTTGATGACGCAGAACAAGTTGCACATCGCTCATTTTACCAACACCTATTTTCCGGTTATGAGCGGCGTGGTGCGCTCCATTAACACGTTCCGGCAAGCGCAAGAAAAACTGGGACACACGGTTTTTGTCTTTGGCCAGGATGATCCGGATTATGTGGACGAGGAGCCTTTTGTCTTTCGTTACCCATCTATCAACATCCCTCTGCGCAACTACCCGGCCACCATCCCCCTCTCGCCTTATATTGATTGGGTACTGCCAATTTTAAAGTTAAACGTCATCCATGCCCATCACCCCACGCCAATGGGCAACGCGGCCAGCGATAAGGCAGAAAAACTGGGCATTCCTCTGGTCTTCACCCACCACACGCGCTATCAAGATTACGTGCAATCTATGGGCCTTTCTGAAGAATTGGTGCGGGAGCTGATTGAGCGCCAATTGGCCGATTATATGGAGAAGTGCCAGCACGTTATCGTGCCAAGCGCGAGCATCAAACAGATGGTGGAGGAGACGTATGGCATTCGGGAGCGGGTGACGGTGATCCCGACGGGCATTGACCTGACGCCTTACCAGGAGGCAAACGGCCGTTCCATCCGGCAGCAACGCGGCTGGGGCGACGACCAACGGATCATCATCTCGATCGGCCGGCTGGCCGCCGAGAAAAACTTCACCACCCTCATCGAAGCGATGCCCCCGATCATGGAGAAACACCCGGATGTGCGCCTGGCCATCGTCGGCGAAGGTCCGGATAAATCGGCCCTGCAAAAGCTGGCTAAAAAGCTCAACGTCGCCGACCGGGTGGAGTTTGTCGGGCGTGTTCCCTACGCCGAGATCCCCAACTACCTGAAGGCGGCCGACATTTTCAGCTTCGCCTCGATCACCGAGACGCAGGGCCTGGTGACGATGGAAGCGATGGCGGCCGACCTGCCGGTGGTGGCCGTAGAGGCCAGCGGCACGTCGGACATTGTGGAGCATGAGAAAGATGGCCTGCTGACGCGCAACGACAGCCGAGACCTGGCAGCCGGGCTAGACCGTCTCTTACAAGACCGCGATCTGGCGGAACGACTGCGCCAGGGCGCTAAGGCCAAAGCGGACTCCTTCGAGACGCTCACCGTTACAGAAAAGATGATTGACGTGTATCAGCAAGCCATCACCGACAAAAAAGCGGGTATCTACGTAAAGACCGACAAGCGCAAACCGATCTTCAAAGTGGCCTGGAACAGGTTGGTGGACAACGCCGAAAAATGGTTGGAACACCTCAATACGGCGTCTGGTATTTCGTAGAAGAGAGGGCGGGGCGGTTCAGCGCCCCATCCCCAATCTCTTATTCAGCTAAACAGCCTTTGCCATAGTGGCGGACCCAAAATAAGCAGGCCGATCAGCACGGCGCCAGCCGCGCCAACCAAAACACCGGCCGCCGCCACATCTTTGGCTATCTTGGCCAGGGGGTGAAAATCGGGAGACGCCATATCCACCACTGCTTCCAGGGCGGTGTTCATGAACTCGGCCATCCAAACGGCCATGACCGTGAGCAAGATGATGGCCCATTCCTGCCGAGAAATTTGCAGCCAGAAGCCCAGCGCAAACACAACCAGACTGACCAGGGCATGAATCCAGGCGTTGTGCTGGGTGCGTAAGACATACCACCAGCCGGCAAAGGCATAGTGAAAACTTTTGATGCGGCTATAGAATTCATTCGGCGGCGGTTCTGGCATATCAGGCTTCGGTAGGGATGACGTGGGCCAGGTTGAGTTGGGCGAGAACGGCCGTTTGTGTTGCCCACATCTCCTCCTTTTCTGCCTCCGTCTCATGGTCATACCCCAACAGGTGCAGCACGCCATGCACGGCCAGCAATTGCAGCTCACCGGCCAGATCATGGCCCGCCTTCGCCGCCTGCCGCCCCGCATAAGGCACGGAGATGGCGATGTCGCCCAGATAAGGTATCTCTTCCACCAGACCCGGCGCAGATGGCCCGGCCGGGAAGCTGAGGACATCGGTCGGCCGATTTTCCTCCCGGTACTCCAAATTCATTTGCTGGATTTGCGCGTCATCCGTCAACAACAGTGTTAGTTCCAAAGGGGATTGCGCTTTTTCGTGGAGCAGCGTGGTGCGAACGGCCGTTGTCAACACTGTTTCCATCTCCACCGCAACCTCCACGACCTCCTCAACAATCACCTCTATCACATAATCCTGCATACCACTACCCTCACTTATCTTGCGTCAAAACCGGTTGGTTGCGTCGGGATGGTGGCTTTGGCAGTTCCCGGACCGGCTGTGGTTCCGGCAATGGCAACGCCTCCTCCGGCGCATCCCCTTCCTCTAGCGCCTCATTACCCGGATAACGTACCCGCGCATGGAAACGCCCCTTCAACGTCTCGATAAACGAATCGCGAATCGCCTGCACATCGCCTAATGTCAGGCCAGACTCATTCAACTGCCCCTCGCGCAAATCCTCCTGGATAATCGAAGTCACCAACTTCTCAATCCCCTTCTCGGAATTAGGGCGCAAGGCGCTTGAAGTCGCTTCAATCGCATCCGCCAGCATCACAATACCCGATTCACGCGAACGCGGGCGCGGACCCGGATAGCGGAAAAGTTCCGGGTCTACCTGGCTTTCATCCCCATCCGCCTGCTCCACCGCTTTTAGGTAAAAGCCCTTCACCAACCGCTGACCATGATGTTCAGCAATAAAATCGCGGATCCGGTCCGGCAGGCGGTAACGACGCGCCAATTCCAACCCATAAGTGACGTGGCTGATGATCAATTCCGCGCTCTCCACCGGGTCTAACGTATCATGGAGGTTGTGCCCCTCTTGATTTTCCGTGTAATAAGAGGGGTGGTTCATCTTGCCGATGTCGTGGTAGAAAGCGCCGACCCGCACCATGGTGCTGTGCGCCTTAACGCGATCGGCCGCCTGCTCCGCCAGATTGGCCACCATGATGCTGTGATGATACGTGCCCGGCGCGCGCCGCAGCAAATCTTGCAACAAAGGGTGGTCCAGACGCGACAATTCTTGCAATTGCAGCGTCGTCGTTACGCGAAACACGCTGCCCAGAACAAAAAAGCCAACCAGCGTCAGCGCCGCCGAAAGAACGCCGTTAGCCAGACCGTACAAGATCAGTTGCAGCAGTTCGACGCCGCTTAAATCCTGCGTCACCCGGAAGGCGACGATGACCGCGACGTAGGCCGCAGCGGCCATCACCCCCGCCTGGAAGAAGGCGTTGATGCGCTGCGCGTCGCGCAAGGAGAGGGCTGCCAGCAGCCCCCCGGCGGCGTAGTAGATTGTCAGTTCCAATGAATCGGCGATGGTGAAGCCGATAAGGCCGGACATAACGGCCGTTACCAGCAACGCCAGATTCACATCAAACACCACCACCATCAAGATAGAAAGCGCCGCCAACGGATACCAATACAAAATCAGGCCAGATGGCAAAACACGAGCGACAAAAGCGAAGAACAAGATCAGCCCCGTCAGCGCCAACAGATAGCGCCAATTTTGGCGGATCGGTGGCTCGTACTTCAGCCAATAAAGCATAATCAGCAGCAATGACAGGATAGACGCAAGCAGCACGCTGAGGATCGAACGCCAATCCGTGCGCAATTGCAGCAAACCCAATTCCGTGAGCAGCTCAATATGAGCGTTATTCACCAACTCCCCGGCCTGAAGGACGGTCTGGCCCTGGAAAACGGTGCGCACCACTGGCTCGACAGTCGCCGACGCCTCATCGCGCCGCGCCTGTGTCGCGGCTTCATCCAGAGCGATGTTGGGCACAATAAATTGCGGAGCAAGCCCGGTGACGACGTTCTCCTGGGAGCGGGTCAGGTTCAGGCTGGCCTGAAGGCGCGCGGCGCGTTGGGCGTCGCGCAACTGAGTCTCCCGAATTTCCTGGCGCATCACCAGGTCAATAATGTCCAGGACTTCCTGCCGGGCGACGGCGTAATCGGTGTCGCTCATGGTCAGCAAGTCCAGGGCGACCTGTTCATCCAGGGTCGCTACAGTGATGGCTTGCAGATAGGCGATCTTACGCGCCTGGTTGGCCTGGCTGTCCGCCCGCACAGTGTCTATGAAGTTGAAAAGTTGGCTGGCCAGATTCAGTTGGGCGCGGCCGATGTTCAGGTCGAGGCTGGTGTATTGGTCGGGTATGGCCCTGGCGGCATCGCGCCGGGCCTGTTCGGTGAGGACGTCGCTGGTGTAGGTGATGGTGAAGGGCGCGTTGATGCTGGCGGCGGCCGGCTGGCCCAACGTCACTTCTACGTCTGAGGTTTGGAAAAGGGTAGAGGAAAGGATCGCCGTCAGCGCCAGGGCGACGAACAGCGCATAGAACCACAGGGAAGACCCCTGGGCCAGCCCGGGTAGCCGGGAACGAAATCGTGCTGAGGCGGACATTGGTTGGCTGTCGGCAGAAGAGAACGATCAGGCTGCCAGGAGTTGACGGACCACTTCGTTGACTAAACGGCCGTCTGCCCGTCCTTTCACCTGGGGCATCAATTTGCCCATTACCTGCCCCATGCCTTTACTATCCGTCACCTCCAAATCGGCGATGATACCGGCGGCGAGTGCTTCGATCTCCTCGCGGCTCATCAGTTGCGGTAAGTAACGCTCAATGATATGCAGTTCAGCCTGTTCCTGAGCTACCAAAGCGTCGCGGCCCGCCTTTTCGTAATCGGCGATGCTTTCGCGGCGCTGCTTGGCCTGCCGGGTCAACACATCGGCCACGCCGCTGTCGTCGAGCGTCGTCTGCCGATCCACTTCTGCTTGTTTCACGGCGGCTAACAACATCCGCAAGACGTCGCGGGTTGCGCCGTCGCCTGTTTTCATTGCTTCGGCCATGTCGGCGCGTAGTTTCTCTTTTAACTCCATATTCCTGCCTCCGTGAAAGATTTTAGCATTGCCGCCTATCTTGGCAAATCTAGCCCCGCGGCAGACCTCACGTCCGATCCGCCTTTTCCAGGACTGTGTACAGGCTCAGGTCGCCCTCTTTGCCATCGGCGCGGAACTGGGCGATCACTTGCAAACCGGCCGCTGCCGCTAACTGATCGATCTCCGCCTCGTCAATCAGGCGAACGTAGCGCAAGGCGAAACCATCTCGCTGCCAGGTCAGTAAGTAATCGTTTGGCTCGACGTCGGCTGGGGTCAGGTCAACGGCCGTCCAGTCTACCACTTTCCGCCGCTGCCGTTCGCTGTCGAGAAATTGCCAGGTGGAAAGGAAGAGACGGCCGTCAGGCGTCAGGGCGCGAGCCATCTCACCCATCAGATTCTCCCGGTTCTGTTGGCCGGGGATATGCTGCAAAACGGCCAGGCAGGCGACTGCCTGATATTGGCCCAGACCGTAGAGGCAACCGGGCTTGCTGAGGTCGCGCTGGTGAAAGCTGCCCATGGTGATGGCCTCGGCGGTTGCCAGCAGTTCGGCGCTGAAATCTGCGCCGGTATACCATCTAATCGCCCGGCGCGCCAGCAAAAAGCGCCCCAAGCGCCCTTCGCCGCAGCCCACGTCTAGCAGATAATCGCAAGGTTGGGGCAGCCAGTGCAGGAGTTGGTGAAAACCTGGCTGCGGCCGGCTGCGACTCTCGGCAAAGGAGGTGGCCTGTTCGCGGTAAAAGCGCTCGTTCAGGCGGAGCAGATATTGGCTGATACGCTCGTCCATTGTGGGAAGGTTAGAAACGAAATTGTTGCAACGTCTGGTCTACGGAATGGATGTAGCTGCCGCCAAACAGGCGGACGTGGACCAACAAGGGATAGAGGTTGTAAATGTCTCGCCGCTGCTCGAAGAAGCCGGGGGCGATGGGGCGGATTGCCTGATAGCGGTGGAAGAACGGCCGTTCAAACGTCCCAAACAGCGTCACAAAAGCCAGCTCGATTTCTGGATGGCCGTAGTAGATGGCTGGGTCTAAAAAGCCGCTAATCTGGTCTCCAACGGCCAGAACATTCGTCGTCCAGATGTCGCCGTGGATGAGCGACGGCCGTTCCGGTTCCATCAGCCATCGTTCCAACTGCCCGGCAAAACGGACCACGCGCTCAAACAGGCTGCCCGGCAGATAGGCCATCAACAAGAGGCCCCCTGCCTGGTGCAAAACAGCCGGGACAGGCAAAGCGCTTTGCTCCGCCAGATAGCGCAGCATAAACCCTTCACGCGCCAATTTAGGCTTTGGCCCATCGTCTACTTTAGCCACAACGCGCCGCCCATCGGCCAGCCACAGGCAGTAGACCTGGCCGATACACCCGCCGCTCAACGGCGCAACGTCCACGACGCGGCTGCCGAGCGCTGCCGCAGCCTGCTCTTGCCAGTTCATCGCAGCCCGCGCACAATCAGATTGTCAAAAGCGACTTGCAACCCCGGCTGACCAAACGTCCCGGCATCCAGCGCAAGATGCCCCTCCGAGTAGAGTACGTCGTCTAATTGGTGCAGCAGCATATCGTTGACGTAAAACGAAAGTTTCGCCCCATCGGCCACCAGCTTGAGGCGGTTGGCGGCGTTGAGGCCCTGGTTGATGGCCGGTGTGCTGGTCCAGTCGAGCAAGAATTGCCTCCAGCCCCCCGTGGCCGAGCGATATTCGACCATGTAGAGGCCATTACCGGTGATGGAGAAGCGGTAGAATTGCTCTGCGCCTGGCATTCGGGCCAGGATGCCGAAGCTACTTTCGGGGTCTCCGGCGATCTGGCGGACGTCTACTTCGAGCAAGAAATCGCCAAAGGTAGGTTCCGACAGCATGGCGTACTGCATGGTGTTGGGGGCGTTGATGGCGATGACGAGTTCTTCGTTGATAACGGCCGTTCTCCCCACTTCATCCCCTTCCAACACCCATGGCCCGATCGAGCCGGGCGTGAAACTCTCCTGGAACAAGGCATCCCCGACCCGCTCCATCCCGTTTGGGTTGGGAGATCCGCAGCCCGCCAGCCAGCCGAACGCCGCCAGCCAGACCAACAGCAACGCCGGGCGCGTGAAACGTGCAGCCTGTTTGTTCATCGAGGGGCTATAACCCGAAAATTATCAAATTCGACAACGGCCGTTCCCGGCTCCAGCGTACTCACCGCCAACCCCACGTCACCGATGACAAAGGTCGGGTCGGTCACACTGATCAGCGGGATGCCGTTCACCGCCAGGCTCAATTCGTTGCCGATGCAACTGGCCTGAATCTGATTCGTCGCCAACCCCTGGTTGATGATGTCGGAGAATTGGTATTCGCTTCGTTCGGTCAGGTAGGTGATGGTCGGCCGGTCGCTGCTGTATTTGCCGATGGCGTAATAGCCGTCACCGCTGATCAGAAAGATGTAGAAATTCTGTTCATTCTGGTAACGGCAGATCGCGCCATAGGCGTTGTTGTTTGGCCCGCTCACCTGGCGCGCCTGAACGTTTATCACTACGTCGTCGAAGTTGCGGCCGGGATTGGTCCACCACACCTGGCCGGGCTGGCTGGTGCTGAAGCGCAGCACGCCGTTTTCAATGACCACAACTGCCCCGCCACGATTGTAGAGCGCCCAGCCGCAATTTTGCTCCCCGCCGAAATCGTCGGCAAACAGCGCGCCGCCGCCATCGCAGGCGGCGACGTTGTTGCCGCCGCCAACGTTGCAGGCGACCAACAACATCAGGCTCAGCAGTAGCAACCCAAGAATAAGGGTTGAGCGTTGTGGGTTGGTCAGCAGCCGTATTCCGTATGCCATAGTCGGTATTCCATCGGACGCTGCCTCTGGCGAGCGCCGGCGAGAAACGGTAGACGGGCTTGGCGTGATGGGGGGTAGGGAAAACGGCCGTTTATCCTGCATCGCGTTGATTCTTTTCCAGCAAGGTGTAGACAGCCTCAACGTCCTTCTCCAGGCTGCCATGCTGGCGCGAGCTATACAGGTAATAGGCCACCGCCCCCACCCATAAAGCGATGATGATAACCGTCACAATGAGCAGGTTCGCAAACATGTTTCTCTCCTTCAATCACACAAAATAATCGAATCATCAACTGCGCCAGCGAGTTTACCTAAAAAACGGCAAACAGGCACAAGGCTAAGCCCGCGAATCCCACAATGGCTCCGGCACGCTGCTGGCGTAGTTGTCGTAACGCGACATGACGAAGAGAGCATCGGACAGACGATTCAGATAAGGCAAAACGTGCGCGCCAATGGCCTCTTCGCGGGCCAGGGCGGCCACCAACCGCTCCGCGCGGCGGCAAACTGTTCGGGCGACGTGGAGTTGCGCCGCCCCCTTCGTGCCGCCGGGCAGGATGAAGTTTTCCAAAGGGCCGACAACGGCCGTTATCTCATCAATCAACCCCTCCAACTTCGCCACATACCGCGCTTCAATCTGCGGGATGGCAAAACGCGCCTTGTCCTCCTCCAGAAAAGCCAGGTCCGAACCGAGGTGAAATAGCTCGTTTTGGATAGCCGGCAGCTCTTGGGCCAGCCGTTCCGCAACGCCGTGAGCCAGAGCAACGCCTAATTGGGCGTTTAATTCGTCCACTGTGCCGTAGGCTTCAATGCGTAATGCCTGCTTCGGCACTTGCTGCCCACCGGCCAGGCTGGTCATCCCGGAATCTCCCTTGCGCGTATAAATCTTCGTTAATCTTGGCATTTTGCTCCTTGTTTTATGTTAATATCCCTTGACAACCGGGGGCGGATTGCTATAATCCCCATTCGTTGATGCGGGGTAGAGCAGAGGCAGCTCGTCGGGCTCATAACCCGGAGGTCGCAGGTTCGAATCCTGTCCCCGCTATCGAAAGCGCCCCAGAAATGGGGCGTTTTTTATTTGGCGGCCGCTTCCATTCGCCGGGCCAGATCAACATCCAGGTTGCTGATCACATTGCCCAAATCGTGCGTCACCAGGTCCACACGCACCCGGTTGTAGACGTTAAACCATTCCGGGTGATGGTCCAGTTTGTCAATGACAATAGCCATTTGCATCATCCAACCCATCGCTGCCGCGAAGGAAGCGAATTTAAACTCTTTGTGGAGCTTGCCTTCCTGCACCGTCCAGCCAGGCAGCTCTTGCAGCGCTGCCGCTACTGCTTCATCATCTAATTTATGTCTTGCCATGATCTCTTTCACTCCATGCCAATGGCTCAAATGCGGTTTTTATCAACGCGCGAATACATTCATCAACCAGACAGCCAGCAACCAGCCAGAGACGGCTCCTGCCAGGCTGAGCAACCCCCCAACAGCCACACCCACCAGGGCGCGACGGCCGTTTTCCCGAAAAATCACCCCGACTGTCCGCCCAAACGGCCAATCGTCGCCGCCGATCATCGCCATCTCCACCAGGGAGCGGATGGTGACGATGCTGCCAGGGCGGCCGCTGAGCGCGATGATCCCTCCAAACAGCAGCCCCAACAATCCAAAAGCGGCGGCCAGAACAACCAGACCATCGGGGCCGGCCGTCATCGCGCCCACGACGCCGCCGGTAACGACGGCTGGCAGCAGATAGGGGCTTGCGCCTTGCTCTAACATTTCGGTCGGCGCTTCCAGCGCTTCGACCACCATCGCCCGCAGCCCGCGCGCCAACAAGCCGCCGGCCGCGCCAATCGCCGCCACCAGCAAAATGGGGGCAAACGACCCGGCGATAGAGCCGAGGACGAGTCCGGCAAACGCACCACCGAGACTGATGCTAACGGCCGTTACCGCCACCGCCGCCACCACCCCAACAGCGATCCAATACGACTGGTGAAAATAGGAGCCAAGATAGCCGCCCACCACCCCGCCAGCCAGAAGCGCTAGAAAAGTGCCCGCCCAACTTTGGGCAATACCGCCCAAAATCAGCCCAGTGATTAAACCAACGCCCGCACCCAACCCCGCGCCCAGCCCAATGGACCCGGCAAACAAAAACAGCTTGGCCTGAAAGGTATCCTGATCATTATAAGCCACGCGGCTGACCAACCCAACCACCGCGCCCAGGCCAAAGCCAAGTGCGCTGCCCCACATCACGCCGCTGCCCACGTTTACAATCGCCCCATCAAGCGCCAGGCCAACACCCCCGACCAGGACGCCCATCAACATGCCCATTAGCAAGCCCCGCCTGACGTGTTGGGTCCGGCGCAAGGCCAGATTAAACGCCTGAAATAGCCCCAACAGAACAGGAGCGGCGATGAGCAAACTGATTGGCGATACGCCGACAAGATGCATCAAGCCCAAAAGCAAGCCAGTACCAGCGATTAAGCTGGCATCTGCCAGGGTCATGGGCAGCGATCCGGTGGTTGGCGCAGTTGAAGACATATCGCTGAGTGACAGGAGGGTGTTACCGGTCACGAATTTCAAAGCGGCAGCAATCATCGCCGCAAGCCAGGCAGCGGGTCTCTACCACCTCGAATTCCTGGAAATCCCGGCCTGTGGCGTAGGCCATCGCCTCTTGCAAAGAGCCAGCATACAGATGGCATACCGGCTGCTCCGAGCGCCGCAAATGGCAGCTAACGCAGGCGTAATCAGTGAATACCAGGAGGCCGTTTTCCTCTTTGACGTCAATCGAGGCGTAAGGCACGGTGTCCATAATCCCTTTGCGAATGCCGAGGAGAACGGCGCGCTTACGCAACTGTTGCGGCAAAACGCGCAGGGCGATACCGGCCAACCCCATCACCGCCGACTGCTCTTTGAGGCCCCAACGGAAGGAAGAACGGCCGATTCGTCGCAGCATCCCTTTGCCTGCCCGGCCGGTAAATTTTTCAATCGCCTCATTGAGCGCGGCGTATTCCCGCGCCAATACGCCAAATCCCAGGTCGTTGGGCGGTGGGTCATCAATATAGCGGTCCAGGTTGCTCAGGCGTAACACGGCCGCAAGACCATTATGGCCCATGACTTCCTCAACGCCCCGGGTCATTTGCAGCAACATGGCATTGACGTAGGGAGTATTCTCTTTCAGTTCCACCTTTTGTAAGTCAGCCATTGTTACCTCCTGCTGGCGGCAAATTCAGAGATATTTGCACCAGACGGGCAGCCGTTCCCCGGTGGGTTGGAAACCGAATTTTGCGTACAGGCGCTGCGAAACAATGTTGTCCACCTGGGTGTTAAGGGAAGCGGCGCGCAAACCAAAACGACGGTACGCGCGAAACGCATCGGCGAGCAGGGTGCGCCCCACGCCTTGCCCCTGGGCCTGCGGGGAGATGGTCAGCCGCACCAGGTGCGCCCCCTCTGAACCGCCAGAGCTAAGTTGATAACCGACCAAACGGCCGTTCCACTCCGCCACCGTAAACCAGATCGCCTCTCGCTGCGCCAGTTCCAGCGTCTCACCGCTCAGCCGCCACAACGGGGCAAACGCTTCCTCTTCCAACGTCTCTAAAGTGGGAAAATCTTGCGGTTCTACAGCGCGAATCAGCAAATCATCGCGCGATGAGTAGGGCGGCAGATCGAGCGATTCCGTGACGTAGGTCTCGATCTCGTTAATGCGGTCGAAGCCCAGGTCCGGCAGGCAGGCATCGGGCCAACCGCGCTGGACGAGCCAACCTAATTGGGTAACGGCCGTTTCTCGCAAAGAAGCCATCACAAAGGTCAACATCTCCGCCAGCAACCGCTCTTCATCCTGATTCTGGCCCACAACCGCCAGGCGCACCCAGGCGGCCGGAGGTGGGTCTGGCGCAGCCACCAGGCAAGCCATCAGTCGGGTCTGCCGGCTGAACAAATTCATCCCCAAGCCAGCAGAGCGGGTGGCTTCTTCCGTCGCCACCACAAAATGAGGCGACCCCACCCAATCGGCCGGTGGCCGCCAATCGGCGTGCGTATGGGAGCGAGCCGCCACGCGGAACAAATGCGAAATCGCCCTCACATCGTCTATGGCCGCCGTGCGTACTGTGATGTTGGGAGGAGAAACGGCCGTTTCCTTAGATCGCCAATGGTTTGCGAAATCCATTGCGCTATTGTACACTACATGCTCGAAATTCGACATAACCACCCAATGAGAGCGGATGAATAAGTTAGATAAAGAGCGTACCCTGGAAAATACCCTGGCCACCCTGAGCAAACGGTTTGGCGAAGGGATCATCATGCGCCTGGGCGACGCCTCCCACCTACAGGTAGACGTCATACCCACCGGCTCGCTTTCCTTAGACATCGCTTTGGGGGTTGGCGGCGTACCGCGCGGCCGTGTCATCGAAATCTACGGGCCAGAATCCTCCGGTAAAACCACCCTCTGCCAACACATCATCGCCGAAGCGCAAAGGATGGGGGGTATCTGCGCCTTTGTAGACATGGAACACGCCCTCGACCCCAATTACGCCCAAAAATGCGGCGTAGACGTGCAAAATCTTTACGTCTCCCAGCCCGACACCGGCGAGCAAGCGCTAGAGATCGCCGACGCCCTCATCCGCTCCGGCACGATGGACGTGGTGGTGGTAGATTCGGTC
>CAYONK010000035.1:0-13712 GCA_964405285.1 uncultured Ardenticatenaceae bacterium | reverse complement strand
GGCAACCATCAGGCCGCACCTGTAGCCCGGCAGTTGCGTCCTTATGACTTTGGTCACTTGACAGCTACGCAGGAATCCCTGAAACTTGACATATCTTTATTTCTTGCACCGACTTGTATGAGGTATTGATAATGACTATGCGATATTCCCACCCAACCGGCCACGTTTTTTACCGCAAGATGTCCTTCCCGCGCCCCAAAATCTCGCACGGGCAAGGCATATATCTATACGATGAAAGCGGCAAACGTTATATAGATGGCTCCGGCGGCCCTCTAGTGGTCAACGTCGGCCACGGCCGTTCTGAGATCATCCAGGCCATCTGTCGCCAAAGTGAGCAGGCCGCCTACGTCCATGGCACCATGTTCACCAGCCAGGCAATTGAGGAGTACTCCGACGCCCTGGCCGAGATCGTGCCGCTGGAGGACCCCCGGTTCTTCTTCCTCAGCAGCGGTTCCGAAGTCGTAGAGGGGGCGATGAAGCTGGCGCGGCAAATTCAGATGGCGCGGGGCGAGACCAATCGCTCTATCATCATTTGCCGCTCCCTCAGCTATCATGGCATGAGTTTGGGGGCGCTCAGCGTCAGCGGCCGGCCGAGTATGCGCACCCCCTACCTGGGCATGATGCAAAACATGCCCCACATCCGCCACCCGTATCCCTATCGTTTTCCGGCCGGCGGCCGGGAGCTGGCGGAGCGCCTGGAAGAATCTATTCTGGCCTACGGACCGGAAAACGTCGCCGGTTTCATCGCCGAGCCGATCAGCGGGGCCAGCCTGGGGGCTGTTGTGCCACCGGATGAGTATTGGCCGCGCATCCGCGAGATTTGCGACAAATATGGCGTGTTGCTCATCGCCGACGAGGTGCTGGTGGGCATGGGGCGCACCGGCAAATGGTGGGCCATCAACCATTGGGACGTCAAGCCGGATATTCTGGTCACGTCCAAAGGGACCGCTTCCGGCTACTTCCCACTGGGCTTTGTAGCGACGGAACGGAGCGATGTGGACCAGATTCAGCGGGCGTTGGGCGATTTCAATCATGGTGGCACGTTCAGCCATCACGCAGTCGGGGCGGCGGCGGGCCTGGCCACGCTGCGCATCATCCAACAAGAGAATCTGGTGGAAAATGCGGCCGAACTGGGGCTATATGTGAACAAATTACTCCACCACACCTTCGCCCATCATCCGAACGTCGGCGATATTCGCGGCCGGGGGCTGTTTTGGGGGATTGAGTTCGTGCGAGACCGGACAGAAAAGGCTCCTTTCCCCTTGAAGGATAAACTCGCCTGGCGGCTGGCGGAACGCGCCTTCGACCTGGGTCTGATCATTTATTACTCGCAAGGCTGCGCCGATGGCTCGGCCGGAGACGTGATCATGCTCGGCCCGCCGCTGACTGTGAACCAGGAGCAGATTAACGAGATTGTGTCCATCCTGGCGCAGAGCGTGCATGACGTGTTAGGCTAACGCTTGGGGAACTCACCGGTTTTTTACCCACCTCGCCGGGGAAACGGGGTATGCTATAATTTGCAAAGCAGCAGTATACGTATTGATCTGACAGGTTTGCCGATTACCTGAAAACCTGTCAGGTCTCTGAAGATTGGCTCTCTAACAAAAGGTTGGGGACGATAGAATTCCAATGCCGTTGACACAACAAATCATCCGTCTTTTGAGCGAGTCGCCGGGTAACGTGGTCTACCATCTGGTGACGTTGTTTGCTTTGCAGGTGGTTTTTGCGTTGGGGCTGGCGCAGTGGCGGCGGAACAGAAACGATTTGCTCGCCGGGCGGTTGGCCTGGGGAGCAGGCGGCATGGTGTTGATGCGGCTGGCTCTGCTATTGGCCGGGCTGGTGGTGTATAACGACCCAACAACGGCCGTTTCCGTCCTCCCCCCTCTGGAACAAGCCGTCCACACGGCAACGGCCGTTCTCCTGGTTTGGGCGCTGTTGGCAGGGCTAGACCGGCACAGCAGTCTGAGCGACACAGTAACCTTGCTCTTACTCCTGTTGGTGGGCATGACGTACATCTTTTTCGCCCAATCCTGGCCGGAGCAGGCGCTTGATGGGGTAGCCTACCACAGCACCACCCAGGCAATCGTTTGGAACGTGGCCCAGGTAGCCATTTTGTTGACCGGTCTGGCACTAACATTGGGGGAACGGCCGTTGTGGTTTTCCTTAAACCAGATCATCCTCGCCATCTTGCTGGTCGCCCACCTGCTCCACTTCTTCGCCAATCCCGAATCTGTCCCCACCCAGACCGACATCGCCTACTGGATGCGCTTCGGCTACCTGCTGGCGCTGCCCTTGTGGGCCGTGCTGGCCTATCGGCATGGGCTGGAGACGCTCGTCCCGCAGCCCTCACGCGGCCGGGCGAGCGGCGCGGCTCTGCCGCCCGCGCTCCGGCTCGCCGGCCAGGTGATTGGCACGCTACAGCCAGAGCAAAACGTCCGCGCCGCCATCCTGATGGCCGGGCAGCTTCTGCCTGCATCCTACGTCGCCCTGGGTCTGGTCCAGCCAGACGCGCCCGACCGGCTGAACCTGAGCAGCAACCGGGATGATCCGGCGGGAAAACGGCCGTCTGGTTGGGCGATCCACTTGAACCAATGGGCAGCCTTTCAGCAGGCCATTGCCGAAAACGAGATCATCGAACTGAAACCGACCGGCCTCGGGGCGCGTCAATTGCGCCTCTGGTACGAAGAAGTCGGCCTGCCGCCGGCCGGGGCGCTGCTCGTTCTTCCCCTCATCGTCGAGGCGCAGCAGTTGGGCTTGCTGCTGCTCGGCCTGGGGCGTGAGCAGGCTGAATGGCCGGAAAAAGAGAAACAGACGGCAGAGGCGCTGGCGGATTATGTCGCCCAGGCGCTGCACAACAGCCAGGCATTCACGCAAGTCGCCGATCAGATCGCCGACAAGCCACAGCCGCCCCATCCCGATCTCAGCCCGGTCAGCGGGCGGATCATCGCCCTGGAAGAAGAGCGAGATCGGCTGAAGTCGGAACTGGAGGTGACAGCAACGCGCCTGTTACACGCGGAAACTCAGGCGGCCAAATCGGCCAGGCAGTCGCGTGATCTGGCGGCGACGTTGGAAGAGCTGGAAAAGATCAGCCGGGACGACCGGGTGGCCGCCCTGGAGGACGAGATTGAGACGCTGCGCGAATCGCTCATCCAGGCGGAAGAGGCGATGGCGTTGGCGGCAGCCGGTGAGGGCGGCCTTTCAACCGCCTGGATCATGACGACGATCACCCGCTATTCGAGCCAGCTCGAAGCGGCTCAGGCGCGTATCCAAACGTTGGAAGCGGATCTGATGCGGCGCGAACGGGGCGTTACGGACGAATTGGTCGTCTCGCTGGCGCAAGAGCTGCGCACACCGATGACTTCTATCGCCGGGTATACCGACTTGCTGCTAAGCGAGATGACGGGCAAGTTGGGGGTGAAGCAGCGCGATTTCTTGCAGCGGGTGAAAGCAAACGTGGAGCGCATGGATGCCTTCCTGGACCTGATTGTGCAATTGACGACCGGCGGCGAGCAATCATTGGGCAAAGAAGCGGAGTTGGCGGACGTACAAGTGACGGTGGAAACGGCCGTTTCCACTGTCATCACCCAAATACGGGAGAAAAAGCTGCGCCTGGACCTGGACCTGCCGGATGAACTGCCGCAACTGCCGATCAACCGCGAAGCGCTGCAACAAATCTTGAACAACCTGGTAGGCAACGCCTGCCAGGCTTCTCGCGTCAATGGCCGGGTCGCTGTGCGCGCCTACGTTGATTCTGTGGCTGGCCCCAGCAACAACGGCCACGTCGAGCCAATTCACTTCATCCACCTGGCCGTCGCCGACAGCGGCAGCGGCATTCAGGCCAACGACCGGGCGCGGGTGTTCGATCCGCAACATCGCGCTGACGATCCGCTGATTGATGGGCTGGGCGATACGGGAGCTGGGCTGGCGATCACCCGCACCCTCACCGAAGCGCATGGCGGGCGGGTCTGGATTGAGAGCGAGCAAGGGATAGGCAGCACGTTTTCCGTGTTGTTCCCGATTACGGCCGAGGCGTAAGCCGCGACCGCGACGCAGGAACCGCAAGCGATGGAGCGACCGGCGGAATCTGGTAACTGGCGATTGAATCTACTTCTCACCGGCGGCGTGTTACTGACGGTGGTGATGGCTTTGCTGTTGTCTCAGTTTGACGCGCTCCAGGTCCGGTTGCCGCCGACACCAGCGCTGGTAATGGTTCAGGGGGAAGAGATCGAGCGGCGGGCAACGGCCGTTTCCCCCAGCAACACCCCTTTGCCCGCCGTCACGTTGGCTCAGCCCACGGCCACGTCTACCCCGGCAGCAACGCCAACCGGCGTCAGCCAGGGGACCATCCTCTGTGGCGCTGTCCCGCCCGGCTGGAGCATCTACGAAGTCCGCGCTGGCGATTCGCTGCTGGCGCTTTCCGCCCTCTCCGGGGCGAGCGTGGCCGAAATCAGCCAGGTCAACTGCCTGCAAAACGGGTTATTGGTGGAAGGGATGCGGATTTATCTGCCGGTGCGCCGTCCGACGCTGGTGGCGTGTGGTCCGCCCTGGGGTTGGGTGCAATACCGCGTGGTTCGTGGCGATACGATGTTTGCCCTGGCGCTGCGCCACGGCACGACGGTTTACGCCATCATGCAGGCGAACTGCCTGAGTAATAGCGCCCTGGTCGCCGGACGCACGATCTTTCTGCCGCCGCTTCGGGCCACCGTGACGCCCGTTCAACCCATTCCCACAGTCACGCCGATCACCAGCCTAACCCCCTCGCTGACGCCGACGGGGACGGGAACGGCCGTTTTCACCCCATCGGCCACCCCCTCTAACACACCAACGCCGGGCGGAACGCCAACCATCACCGTCACGGCTACGCTTCCGGCGACGAGTTCACCGACCTTCACGCCCACCGGCACAGCGACCAGCGGGCCAACTGAGACGCCAACTGTTTCGATCACAGTGTCGGCCACGCCAGAACCGAGCGCCACGCCAGAGCCAGCGACAGCCACGCCCACCTCGGCGTCGCCCCCCTCGCCAACGGCAACGACGGCCCCACCCACAGCCACTTCAGTTCCACCAACGGCCACGGTTCCGCCAACCGCCACCACTGCGCCTACGCCTTAATCGTAGAGACGTTGCGGGGTAGAGACGTTACAATGCAACGTCTCTACAGGATGCGGGTTCCGGCGCGGGGATCGCCTTGCAAAACGGCCGTTAATCGCCCCGGTTCCATCATCGAGATCAGCCAGGTCTCCAAACCGGCGGCGATGGCCGCCTCGGCCCGGCGCAACGCCCGCAGCTTACCGGCCATCGCCCCGCTGACGTCTATTTGCGCGGGGTGGGTGGGGGAAACGGCCGTTTCCCCCATCTCGCCCAACGCCAACTGCCCCAGTCGCCGGGCATCCGGGTGCTGCAACGGGTCTTTATCGTAGATGGCGTCCACCTGCGTCGCCAAAATCAGCCGCGCCGCGCCAAAATGCAGCGCCAGGTCCACAGCCACCTCGTCCCCGCCATACACCATGAAACCGGCCTGATCGTCCACCAACACGTCGCCGCCCAACAACGGGACCATGCCCAGGCGCAGAAATCCGGCGACCGCTTCCAGGTAGCTTTCTTTGTGGGCGAAGCCGCTGGCGACCATGCAGGAGCTGGGCAGCATCAGGCAAACCGGCACGCCGGCCGTCTCGAACGCCTCAGCGACGGCGCGGCGCAAGCGCATGACGTTATTTTGCGTCGCCGTGAGGGCGATGAGTTGGTCGGGAGATTGGTAGCCTTTGTGCAGCTGGTGGCGCAGCACCGGCGGATGGCCGAAGGAGCCGACACCGGTCACCAGAACCAGCCGATCCAGCAGCCCGGCATCCAGACAGGCGCGAATTTCGGCGGCAACGGCCGTTAACGTTTCACCCCGCAGCGAATCGGGGACGCTCTTATCCGTCAGCAGCGCCCCGCCGAGTTTGAGGATGGTGAGGTTTGACATGAGTGGCTGGTAGTTGGTAGTTGGTAGTTGGTAGTTGGGGGCTGGCAGGTAATCAGCCGCTACAACGTGAGAAGCGGGGTGAACGGCCACATGCCGAGCAGCAGTAAAATAAGAATGCCGACGAAGACGGCCAGAGCGATGGTGTAGTTGTCCAGCCCTTTGGGGGAGAGGGCTTCAACCAGGGTCGCCAGCAAACTGAGGAAGAGAACCGGCCAGAAAACCAGACCCAGCGAAAGCTGCGTGCCAATGCTGAAAATGGCGACGAGGAGGAGCGACATAACAACAGAGCCAACAAACATGGCGATGGAGCCAGGCACGCTCTTGCCGGATTTGCCGAAAGCGCGCCCCTGTCCGTAACGGCGGCCGATGATGTCGGCCAGCCCGTCGCCCCCGGCCAGCGCTCCCAGGATGAGCAGGGCGGCGGGGTTGGGGAGGGATTGGGAAACGGCCGTTTCAAAAAACAAAATCGTGCAAATCGTCATCACAATCGCGTAGTGCATCGTCCCGCCCAACAACTCACGCGGATTGCC
Source organism: uncultured Ardenticatenaceae bacterium (assembly GCA_964405285.1). GTDB lineage: Bacteria > Chloroflexota > Anaerolineae > Promineifilales > Promineifilaceae > Leptovillus. The sequence goes on along the minus strand of CAYONK010000035.1, from coordinate 7,217 downwards.
GCTGCGCGACATCGAATTGACGAACGCCTCATCCTTACGCAGTCCCAAACCAATTGCGGCAAACTGTCCCACAAAAGCCAGCGGCACAATCATCGCCAGATAGCGGCTGGCCGCCTCTCCGGAGAACAGCAGCCAACAAACCACGTACAACGGCGCGGCAAAAATGTGGATCACCTTGCGCGTGATATAGGTCGGCAAAATCTCCCGCTTCTGCAAAAAACCATTCACCAACACCAACGACTGAATCACCACAAAAGTCAAGACTAACGCAATAATATCCCAGACAAACGCCAGATTAGCCCCTAACGGATTCATGTTCAGCAGCATTGTCCCCTCAACAATTCTCGTTCCCACGCGGAGCGTCGAACGAGTCCATACAAAGAAACCTCCGGGAGACTTGCAATCTCCCGGAGGCTAAAAGGTTCCTTCACGTTGTCCGCGTTTTGGCGGCGGGCATGTTAACCGGCCAGGAACTCGTCCAGAGCGGCTTTGCTGATGCGGTAGGCATTGCCGATCTTCCGCGCCTTCAAAGAACCATCTTGAATCGCGGCCATCACGTCCTCTTCTGACACTTGCAAAATTTGCGCGGCCTGGCCCGGCGTCATCACGTCCGATACGCCACCGGCGGCAGCCGGAGCCGGGTCAGCCGCGGCTGGTTGCTGCTGCTGCGCCTGCTGTTGCTGCCAAGTCTGCTGATTTTGCAGATTTTGCATGGCGGCCATACCCATTGCCCCTAAACCAATATCACCCATAGCGCCTCCGGCAGGATTAGAAGCGGCAGCGACAAAAGCGTCCGCTTGTTGTTTCGCTACGTAGCTGGTGCCGTAGCCCATGTTGGTAACCACTTCCAGCGAATTAGGATGCAGCGCCAGGCGGATGTTGAAGTCCACCAACACCATGCCGATAGCATCAAATTCTTCCTGAAGCAAACCAATCAGCAGGGTGTTGATGTCTTTGGTGAAGGATTGCAACTGCGCCGGGCCGAGGTTCTTGGCGATAGCCAGTTCGCTCAGTTTGTCTTGCATCATCACGCCGAGCATCGGGTCCAGGCGGACTTTCACCTCTTGCTGGCGCACGCTTTCGCGGAAGGCGTCCAGGGCGTTGAGGAAGCGCCAGGGGTCTTTCACTTTGGTGACGTAGGTGCCGTTGCCGACGATGGCGCTGGCTCCCGGTGAACGCTGGGGATGTTCGACGATGATTGGGTTGGCCGTGCCCCACTTCATGGTGACGTCGGTGGTCTTGACGAAGTAGACGTCGGCAGTGAAGACGTTCTTGCCGCCGAACAGGCCGCGCTCAAATAGGTTAGTCAGGATGGGGATGTTTTCCGTGGTGAGGGTGTGCCGGCCGGGGGTAAATGTGCCCATCGGTTCACCGCCACGGACAAAGACGCAGGTTTCGCCCGGGTTGACGATCAGCTGAGAGCCTAGTTTGATGTCACCCAGGCCGCCCCGGGGGAACTTTTGCACGAGTTCGTCGCGCAGCCAGGTATCTATGGCCACTCGGTCAAATATCTGAGCCATGAATCATTTCTCCTTTACGTGTTACTCCAAAATCGTGAATCAAAAATCATAAATCATAAATCGTATGCCGTTAGCTGATGCCCAGGATGACATCATTGCGATTGGCAAAGTCTTGATTGGCTAACTGCAAAACAGAGGTAAGGCGGCGGATGCTGCTGCCGATGTCACCGTCTTCACGGACTGCTTTCTCCAGAGAGGCAATCGCAGCGTCCGTTTCGTCTACATGGTTCAACATACTTTCATCGAAGGCGTAGATACGCGCCAGATCTTCTTCGCGCACTTTGACGGCGGCGAAGAAACCGGCATATCCCTGGGGTGCGTCTTTAATCTTGCCAATAAGGCCCATCAGCAAATTATCGGCGCGGCCGAGGGGTTCGGCGTGATCCATCGCTTTGATGATGTCGCGGGCGAGTTCCTGGTGCGTGCTGCTGAGGCGCAGGCGGGATGCTTCCAGGCGGGAAGAGATGGTTTCCCGGAGGATCTGGTCCGCTTCACGGCGGCGGCCCTTTTCCATATATCCGCTGATGCCGGGGATTTTCTCTAGCAGGCGGCCGAGGCCACGAGATTCGCCCTTGATGTGATCATATAGGTCGGCTACGTGTTCTTTCATAGGTCAACAGGTCTCCTTAATTATAGTAAATGCGCTTTATGCTGCCTTCGACAATACTCCTTGAGGCAAGGCAGGGCATGTACAAATGGTAAAGGTGAGAAACTCGTTCACAGTATATCATACGTTGCCGGGCGTGGGCAGTCTCAACTTTCGTCTTTTTTCTCATTCGCTTCGCTTTGCAGGTTGTGCCAGATCAGGTAGATGCCGAGTGCGAATTGGGGCAAGACGAGGAGGATGAAGGCGATGATAACGGCCAGGGTGGCAACGGCCGTTGAGAAATGGCCGGAACGGACGTAGCTGGACATCATGAACATGATCACGATGCCGACGAGGGAGCCGCCGATGATGAGGGCGATAGCTAAGAGGCGTTGGGGAGGTGGAGTCATGGTAGTTAGGAGTTGGGAGTTGGGAGTTGGGAGTTGGGAGTTGGGAGTTGTAGATGTTAGGGTGAAGATTTATAGCATGTCAGGGATAAGCCAATCGTAAATCACAAATCGTAAATCGTAAATCTTATGGTTTACGGACCGAGCCAGTTGGTGATGGTGGTTTCGAGTAGGCCGTTGTTTTGCAGGCGGGCCAGGCTGTTGTTAAGTTCGCGAAGGAGGCGGCTGTCGGCTGCCCGCGTGACGATGGCGTAGGGTTCGACGGTCACGGGGTCGGGCAGGCGTTTTAGGCCAGGATGCTCACGCAGGTAGAGTCGGCCGGTGATGCTATCTATGAGCGCGGCGTCGGTTTCGGCTTGGAGAACGGCCGTTAACGCCTCCGCCCCACTGTTATACGCCCGCATCTCTAACCCGACCACCCTTTGACTCCATTGGATCGCTTCGACATGCCCTTGTGCCCCTAATTCAACGGCAAGAATCCGGTGGCGCAGGTCTGGGAGACGGGAAACGGCCGTTTCCTCCTCCCGCACCAACAAAATCTGCCCGGCATTAAAGTAAGGCTCGCTGTAGGCAAAATCCCGCGTTCGGGTCGGGTCTACTACCAGAGCGGAGATGAGAACATCCACCTGATCGGTCGCCAGCGCATCGTACAAACCATCATAACCGAAGTAGACAAAGGCCACCTCCAACCCCAGATCCGCCCCAATGGCTCGCGCAAGGTCCACATCCAGCCCATGCAGCCCCAGCCCGTCGTCCAACTCAAACGGTGGGAAGGTGGGGTCCAGCCCCACCCGCAACACCCCGCTCTCTTGGATGCGTGGCCAGGAATCGCTGGAACGGCCGTTGCAGGCGGCAAGCAAGAGCCAGACCAAGACCCAAAGGGTTTGGCAAACCCTTTGGGTCTGTCGTGAGACCAATCTACTCCCGCGCATACGCCTGCAACGCCTCATAAATCGGTTTCTTCACAAACTCCGGCGTCACCAGAGTGAAATAATCCATATAGCTTCGCTCCGGGGCCGGTAAACGAAAGGCCCAGATAGCCATCATCTCCACGTAAGGCCAGTTCGCCTCAGCGTAGGCCAGGGCGTCCAATGTGTATTGAATACGCTGCGCCGGTCGCACCGCCCGCGTCCAGCGCGGATGATCGTTCCAACCCGTTTCCGTGATATAGATGCGAGTGTCGGCGTCGCCATTCGCCTCCATCACCCCCCGCACCAACTCCACCCGGCGAAAATTGAGTAAATCAGGAGCGGGCGCTGCCTCTGGCGGGAAGGTGAGACCGTAGGTATGCACGGCCAATCCATCAAAATAGTCGGCAGCCCCGGCATCGTACATCCCTTGCAAGTAGATCAGGTCGTTCAGCCCCCAGGGAGAGCCTGCCGGTTCCAGCGTTGGCGCGAGCGCTCCGGCCAACACCCGCATCTCCGGATTGGCCGCCTTGACAGCCGGGTAAACGACGCGCAACAGGTTGACGTAATCTTCCGGCGTCGTCAGGCGATAGCCCCATTCATAGCTCAGGTTCGGCTCATTGCCCACAATCAAATAAGCCACTCGCCCTCTGTAGCGCTCCGCAAAGGCGGCGGCGTAGACGGCAAAATCGGCGTAGGCGGAATCGTCGAGATAGGTCAGCGGCGTATCAGGCGGCCTGGCCCAATCGGGCGTCAGGCCAAGTCGAGCGATCACCGTCAGACCTTGCGCTTCGGCGTGGGTGATGATCCGGTCTGGCTGCCCCCAGGCAAAACCCCCATCCGCGCCATGATAGTAGGCCCAGGGAAAAAATTCGACGATCCAGGGCGCGCCCATCTCGCGCACCAACTCCAGGCTGCGCTGAATTTTCCACTCCTCCACCTCGTCGGTCAGGCGGGTGTGGACGCCGAGGATGGGGTGATTGGTCTGCACGCTTTGAGGCGGGCCAGGGGTAATGAGGTGCGGGGCCGGCCGGATCAATGCCAGAACGACGAGCAGGATGAACAGGCGCAGACCGTTCTGCGCGGTCACTAATTGTCGCATCCTCACGCTGCGGCCTGATCCATCTCCGCGCTGTACTGCGCCGCCCACCAATCAAGCTGCCGGTAGATGGCGTCCAGGCGCTGCCGCAGCGGCGCCTCTCGGTCTGGCAGCGGGTCGGGCAGTTGGTATGCGCTGAGGTGGCCGAGCCGGTGGAGCAGTTCGTGTTGCAGGCGCAGGTTGAGCAACTTGTTTTGAAAGTCGTGGATGAGGGTAGGCAGAGCGTCGTCGGCCTGGGTGAAATGCGCTTGGGGCAGATCGATCAGGCTGATGGTGGCCGCAGCCAGGGCCGCCTGGCGCATGATTTGCCGTTTGGAGGTCTGTAATTCGGCCAGCGGGTTCAGGCCCCAATGGTGCTGGTAACTTCTGAGAACCAGCCCCAGGGGGTTGTCGTAGGCCAGGCTGAGGTTGAGTTGAACGGCCGTTGTCAGCATCACCCCCTCGCATTTCCCCGCCAGCCGCCCCGCCAGACGCGGCCAATTGGTTTCCCGAAGCTGCGTCGGAGTCTGGCTGGCCAGGACGATCACCATAGACGTCCCTTGCCGGTAAAGCGCCTGCGCTCCGGGCAGGAGAAGAGCGGTGTCGGTTGGGACTTTCTCGTTGTGCCAGTGGCGAACGGCCGGCAAGCGATTGATTTTGGCGTCGAGGATGGGGCGCAGGCGGCTGTAAGTGACAACGGCCGTTTCCCCCTCCGGGACCGGTTCCTGGCACAACTGCCGGGCCAGGCGGCGCAATTCCAGGTGGCGCTGCTGCGCGATGCCCGGCTCCAGCAGGTCAGGCAGCAGGGCGGAGGACGCGGTCATCGCCTGAGTTGCCAGGCGGGCAATCGTCTCATGCGGATCGGCCGAAGGGATGGCGGGCAAAGAGGGAAGAGCGCCGTGGAGGAAACGGCCGTTTTCCGTCAATTCCGCCGCAAAATTCGGAGAGAGGCGGGCAAAACGGCCGAACTCCGACAATCGCGCCACCCAAGGGCCGCGCCGCAAGACAGCGCCAGCCTGCTGCCAGATAGTCCGGAACCATTCAGCCACCGCATGAAGATCAGCCTCATCATGGAGAAGGAGCAGCAAATTTATGTCCGACTCGTCCGGTTGGTAAGCAGGCCATCCATAACTCCCAAAAAGGCAGACAGCGGCGATCTGCTGGTCCATCTGCCGCGCCGCCAATTCACCAAACCAGGCTAAAAATTCGTCAATCCGCGAAGTCATAGAGCGTGTTTTCTCCATTGTCCAAGAGTCGAAACGGCACGCCGACGGATCGCCCGCCAAAGCGGGCAAGATGCCCGCGCTCTGTTTCGACCTGCTGATTATCCGGCCCAGATCGCGCCAAAAATCATGACGAGAGTATAACACAACCAAGATCGAAAAATCTCGTTGCCCTGTTGCCACAGCAGGATATAATGATTTTATGAGATCGTGGCAAAAGTTCGGCGTGTTACCTGCTCTGCTGGTTGGCATCGCCCTCTTCCTACCCGGCATCCTGGCGATAAACTACATCGTCAACACTTGGTGGCCTTTCGATGTGGTGCGCCTGGACCTGGTGCGGGCGACGGCGCAAGGGCACGTGGAAGCGGCCTCGATGCTGCAAGCCGGGAACCGCGAGATCATCCTGGCCTTCTTGGGCGCAGTCCTGATCACCATCACCGGCCTCGCCCTGCCGCTGGCCTACGTGATCAACAAACGCTTCAGCCATTATTTGGACCAGCGATCTGGCCGCTCTGTGCCGCCTCAGTTTCACGTCACGCTGCGTCAGGCGGCCTGGGTGGGTGTCTGGGTCGCGTTTTGTCTGTGGTTACAAATGAATCGCGCGTTGGGCCTGGCGGTGGCCTTGTTGGTCGCCAGCGTCCTCGTTTTGTTTGAAATTATGCTGCAAATTCGGGCGCGCGCCTCTTCCTTATCATGATCTCAGAAATCAGAAACGGTGAATTGAGTGAAGCGCAACAAGCGCTGCTGCGGGAGTTGCCCAGCGTAGACCGGCTGCTGCGTCTGCCGGTGACGATTGATCTGATCGCTGACTACGGCCGTTCTCTCACTTTGGAAGCGTTACGCGCCACCTTAGAGGCACAGCGAACGGCCGTTTTCCAGGGCGCAACCTACGTTCCCATGACTGCAATGCTGGTGCAGGCGGCGCGGGAATGGCTGGAAACGTGGCTGACCCCCACCCTGCGCCCCGTCATCAACGCCACCGGCGTCATCGTCCACACCAATTTAGGGCGCGCTCCTCTGAGCGAAGCGGCGCTGGCGGCGGTAACGGCCGTTTCCGGCGGCTACGCCACGCTGGAATATGATTTGGGGGCCGGGGGGCGCGGTTCACGCGCCATCCACGCCGAAAAACTGCTCGCCCACCTGACCGGCGCGCCCGCCGCCCTCGCCGTCAACAACAACGCCGGGGCGCTACTCCTGCTGCTCAGCGCCCTCTGCCAGGGGCGGGAGGTCATCATCAGCCGGGGGCAACTGGTGGAGATCGGTGGCGGCTTCCGCATCCCGGACGTGATGACCCAATCTGGCGCGCAACTGATAGAAGTGGGCACCACCAACCGCACCCACCTGCGCGACTACGAGAACGCCATCACCGACCAGACCGCGGCGCTCTTGCGCGTGCACTGCTCCAACTACCGCATCATCGGCTTCACCAAGGAGGTGGAGCTGCCCGAGCTGGCCGCCTTGGGGCGCGAGCGCGGCCTGCCGGTCATCGAGGACC
>CAYONK010000034.1:0-13949 GCA_964405285.1 uncultured Ardenticatenaceae bacterium | reverse complement strand
GACCACGAGTACAGCCTGCCCGCCCCGGCCGATTTCGCCCGCTGGCGCTATCAGGCGGAGCAGTTGGGCTACACCTCGCCGGAAGCGCTCGACTTCTTTCGTGGGCGGCAAATCTGGCTGGAACACGCCGACGGCCGCGTCTCCCGTTACGCCCATCTCGACAGCATCGAATACGCCGTGCAGGTGGGCGATTGGGTGACGCAGGGGCAACTGCTCGGCGCAGTGGGCAACTCCGGCTCCCCCGGCTCGCTCGAAGGCGAGGGCATAGACGCCCATCTCCACTTTGAACTCTGGCTCAACGACCATTACCTCGGCCAATTCCTCCGCCCCGTCGAGACGCGGGATTGGCTGGAGAGGATTTTATTTGGTGGCTGGTAGTTGGTAGCTAGTTGCTGGTAGCTGGTCGCTGGCTACCAGCCACCAGCTACCAGCCACCAGCCACCAGCTACCAGCTACCATGACTCAAAAAGATGCCCGCCGCCGCGCATTAGAGCGGCAGATTGAACGGCTAGACGGCCGTTTAACCACCTTAACCCAGACCAGCGAACGCCTGACGCGCTGGCGGCTCTTCCTCTTCCTGGGGGCGGTGGGGGCCTCCCTGCTCATCCTGTGGCAGTGGGGGGCGCTGGCCTGGGCGGGGGGAACGGCCGTTGCCCTGATCCCCTTCATCTGGTCTGTCCGCGCCCATCGGTTGGTGGAAAACGGCCGTTCCCGCTACGCCCTCTGGCGGCAAATCAAACAAACCCATCTCGCCCGGATGGATTTAGATTGGCAGAATATCCCGCCCGCGCCGCCCGTCCCGCCCCGCCTGGACCACCCCTTCGCTCTCGACCTCGACCTGATTGGCAACCATTCGCTGCTGCAACTGCTGGACACGGCCGTTTCCCGCGACGGGGGCCAACGGCTGCAACACTGGCTGCTCGACACCGACCCGCAACTGGCGACCGTGCAATTGCGCCAACCGCTGGTGGAAGAATTGGCCGCCATGCCCCGCTTCCGCGACAAACTCGCCCTCCACGCCACCCTCGCCGCCGACGACACGGCCGAAAAATGGCCCATCCACCGCCTGCTCGACTGGCTGAAAGCGGGCGACGACGCCCCATCGCTGCGCCTGACGCTCTGGCTGCTCGGCGGGCTGGCCTTGCTGAATCTGGCCTTGTTGGGGCTGAATCTGACCGGGCTGCTGCCCGCGCTCTGGCCGGTCTCCTGGCTGCTGTATGGCCTGCTCTTCGTCAGCCGGATGCAGGCGGTAGCCCCGCTGTTCAGCGACGCCTACTTTATGGAGACGAGCCTGCGCCGGTTGGGGGAGGTGTTCGGCTTTTTGGAGGGGTATCGCTATGGCGAACGGGATCGGGTGCGGCAGTTGTGCGCCCCGTTTTTAGACCCGGCGGAACGGCCGTCGCGCCATCTCCGCGCCGCCACTCTGGTTTTGGCAATGGCCGGGCTGCGCCAGAACCCCTTCCTCTGGCTGCTGCTGAATGGCTTTGTCCCCTGGGATTTTTTCGCCGCTTACCAATTAGAGCGGCGGCGGGCGGCGCTGCGCCAACGGCTGCCGGGCTGGTTGGATGGCTGGTTTGAGCTAGAGGCGCTGAACAGCCTGGCGACCTTCGCCTATCTGAACCCGGACGCCCCGTTCCCGACGCTGACCACGCAGACAGACGCGCCGCCGCTGCGAGGAACGGCCGTTGGTCACCCCCTCATCCCCGACGCCACCCGCGTCTGCAACGACTTTCGCATAGACAATATAGGTGAGCTGGCGATCATCACCGGCTCCAACATGGCGGGCAAAAGCTCCTTCCTCCGCGCCCTGGGGGTGAATCTGGTCCTGGCGAACTGCGGCGGCCCGGTGCTGGCCGACGCTTTTCAGGCGCGGCTTTGCCGTCTCTACACCTCCATCCGCGTCGCCGATTCGGTGACGGATGGCTTTTCTTATTTTTACGCGGAGGTGCGCCGCTTGCAGGGCTTGTTGGCGGCGTTGGGGGAGGGGGATGAACGGCCGTTATGCTTCCTCATTGACGAAATTTTCCGGGGGACCAACAACCGGGAGCGGTTGATTGGCAGCCGCTCCTTCGCCCGCGCCCTGGTGGGCGGGCGCGGCTTCGGCCTGATCGCCACCCACGACCTGGAACTGGTGAAGCTGGCCGACCAAAGCGCCGCCATCCACAACTACCACTTCCGCGATGACGTGGCCGACGGCCAGATGACCTTCGACTACACCCTGCGCCCCGGCCCCTGCCCGACGACCAACGCCTTGAAAATCATGCGCCTGGCCGGTCTGCCGGTGGAGTGAGATTGACCGGACTGGTCCGATTAGAACCGTCTCAAGTCTGCGCCGCCCGCAATTGGCCGCATCCGGCGGCGATGTCTATGCCGCGCCTTTGCCGCACGGTACTCGGCAGGCCGTACCCGGCCAAAATTGCCTGGAACTGTTTAACGGCCGTTTCCCCCGTCGGCCGTCCCCCATACCCCACAGTCGGATTGAGCGGGATCAGGTTGACGTGCGCCTGCATCCCTTGTAGCAGTTGGCCCAGGGTATGCGCCTGCTCTGGCGTGTCGTTCTGCCCTTCGATGAGCGTCCACTCGAAGAAGATGCGCCGCCCGCGCTTCTCCACGTAGTAGCGGCAGGCGGCCATCAGATCGGCCAGCGGCCACCGTTTGGCGGGCGGGACCAGGGCGCTCCGCTCGGCGTCGGTCGCCCCATGTAAACTGACGGCCAGGCGAAACGGCCGTTCCTCATCCGCCAGCCGCACAATCCCCGGAACCACCCCCACCGTACTCAGGGTGATATGTTTGGCCGCCAAAGCCAGGCCATGATGGTCCATGAGGATGTCAACGGCCGTCATCGTATGGTCATAATTGTGCAGCGGTTCCCCCATGCCCATCAGCACGATGTTGCGCAGCGGTTCGCTGCCCGGCGGGAGCTGCCGGTTGGCGAACAAGACCTGGGCCACAATCTCGCCCGGCGTCAGGTGGCGGACGAAGCCCATCTGCCCGGTGGCGCAGAAGACGCAGCCCATGGCGCAGCCCGCCTGGGTGCTGATGCAGGCGGTGGTGCGCGGCGTGCCGTCCCGCCCCTCGAACTGCATCAGGACGGTTTCGATGGTCTGGCCGTCGGCCAGGCGCAGGAGGAATTTGCGGGTCTGGGCGTCGCTGCTGGCGAGGGAAACGGCCGTTTCCGGCAGCCCCCAGGTCGCCTCCGCCGCCAGCCGCGCCCGCAAATCCGGCCGCAGCCCGGACAGGTCGCCCCCATGCCGGTAAAGCCCCGCCCAGAGCCGGTTCGCGTGATAACGGCTATAGCCCCATTCGGCCAACAGTTCAGTCAGCCCCTCGCGGGTGTAGTCGTAGAGATTGATCATCATGGAGAAATTGTAACCTGTAACCTGTAACTTGTAACAGGTTACAGGAGAGGGTCTAATGCTTGCGCCAAATCCGCCTGCAAATCTTCCGGGTGTTCCAGGCCGATGGAGAGGCGGAGCAGGTTGGGTGGCGTCAGCGTGCCGGGCGATTCAATCGAGGCGCGGTGTTCGATGAGGCTGTGCGCCCCGCCAAAACTGGTAGCGCGGATGAAAAGCCGGACGCGGGCGGCCATCGCCATCGCCGCCGCCGCGTCCCCCTTCACCAAAATGGAGAGCAGCCCGCCGCCGCCCGCCATCTGCCGCCGGGCTAAATCGTAGCCGGGATGGGTCGGCAGGCCGGGGTAGAGGACCGCTTCGATGGCCGGATGGTCGGCCAGCCATTCGGCGAGCTGTTGGGCGCTGGCCGATTGCGCCCGTACCCGCAGCGGCAAGGTCTGGATGCCGCGCAGCAGCAGCCAGCAGTCGAAGGGGGAGGGGACCGCGCCGCCCAATTTCTGATTGAGCCGGATGTTCTCGAACAGCGGCGTCTCCTCGCGGGCGATGACGATGCCGCCTAGCACGTCGCTGTGGCCGCCCAGGTATTTGGTGCTGGCGTGGATGACGAGGTCGGCGTGGTGGGTAAACGGCCGTTGCAACACCGGCGTCGGGATCGTGTTGTCCACCAGCACTTCCGCCCCCGCTGCGTGGGCCAGATCGGCGATGGCCCGGATGTCGCTGAGCTTCAACTGTGGGTTGGAAGGCGTCTCGACAATGACCAGCCGCGTCTCCGGGCGCAGCGCGGCGGCCAGTTCAGCCGTCCGACTCATCTCTATGAAGGTGACGGGGCGGCCGGCCGGGGCGAAAATCTCCCGCATAAGCCGCTGCCCGCCGAAGTACATATCGTCCGGGGCGATGATGTGGCTGCCGGGGGGGAGGGCTTGGAGAACGGCCGTTAACGCCGCCAACCCCGACGCGAAAGCGGCCGCCGCCGCGCCCCCCTCCAACGCCGCCACCATGCTCTCCAGGGCCGTCCGGTTCGGGTTGCCGCTGCGGGTGTAGTCGTAGCCGTGCGGGTAGCCCCCGTCGGCCGCCCGCTCGAAGGTCGTCGAAAGGTGGATCGGCGGCGTCACCGCCCCGGTCGCCGGGTCAATCCCCTGCCCGGCGTGAATGGCTAATGTTTCCAGATGGGTCATTTTTCCTTTCCTCGTCACGTGGTAGACCCGAAGGGTTTCCAAAACCCTTCGGGTCTTTGGTCCGAGTATAGCATCATGCTGGCTCCAAGTTTATAATCGCGTTCTATCGAATCTGGTGGCTACCAGATTAGAGGAGGCACTATCTTTGTGGCTTTTGACTTATTCAGAGAGGATGTCATACCCGCGAAAGCGGGTATCCATCTGATTCTCCAAAGTGGATTCCCGCTTTCGCGGGAATGACAGGTAAAAGCGCAAATATAGTGGGAGGTGGTTTTGAGCGAAATTTATACTTATTCAGAAGCCAGACAAAATCTGGCGTCTTTGTTGGAAAAAGCGATACGCGATGGCGAAGTGCGGGTGAAGCGTAAGGACGGTCAGTTGTTTGTGATCACTCCGGAAGCGCGGCGCGGTTCGCCGCTAGATGTGGCAGGCGTTGATCTCGCCTTGAGCCAGGAGGAGATTGTGGCCTTCATTCATGAAGGACGCCGCCAGGGTGGGGTGGTTGGTGAAGCCGTCTGATCCCCTGTTTCGCGTTGGGAGCGTGCCGGTCTATGGCGACGCGATCTTGTCGCCAATGGCCGGATATTCTGACGTGCCCTACCGCGCCCTCTGCCGCGCCTATGGTTCGGCCATGCACTACACCGAGTTTGTGCCGGTGGAGGCGCTGTTGGGGCGGCGCATCCATGAACGGTTTGGGCGGCGGATGGACAAGCAGGGGGAGGAACGGCCGTTTATCATCCAAATCTTCGGCAACGACGCCCAAAAACTGCTCCGGGCCGCCCAACGCATCCTCCCCCTGGAGCCGGACATCATAGACGTGAACATGGGCTGCTCCACCCGCAAGGTGAGCGGGCGCGGCGCGGGGGCGGGGATGCTGCCTCAGCCCGATTTGGTCGCCGACACCTTTCGCCTGCTCTCCGCCCATCTGCCCGTGCCCGTCAGCGGCAAAATCCGCCTGGGCTGGGACGAAAACCAGAAAAATTACCGGGAGATCGCCCGCATCATGGAGGACAACGGCGCGGCGCTCATCGCCATGCACGCCCGCACCAAGACGCAAAAATATGGCGGGCAGGCCGATTGGGCGGCCATCGCCGACCTACGCCAGACGGTGAGCGTGCCGGTCATCGGCAATGGCGACGTGCAGACCCCGGCCGACATTGACCGGATGAAGGCGGAAACCGGCTGCGACGCGGTGATGGTCGGTCGGGCGGCCATCGGCAATCCCTGGATTTTTGCCCGGCAGGAGAAGGCCGCGCTGCCCCTTGCCGACATCCTGGCCGCCGTGCGCCGCCACCTGGCGGAGATGCTCGCCTACTACGGCGACCCGTATGGCCTGATCCAGTTCCGTAAGCACCTGAAATCTTACCTGGAGAACACCCCGGGCGACCCTGCCCTGCCCGAACTCTTAGCCGCTCCCGACCCCGCCACCTTCGCCGCCCTCTTGGCGGGAATAGAAGAGGAAAGGGACACAGATTGACACGGAAGAACACAGATTTCCTCCCATCTCTTTGTTCCTTACGTCCCTTTGTCCCTTTGTAATAAAAATCCGTTCCCATGAGCAGACCAACCATTCAACAGCAAGTGACCTTTTTGCACACGGCCGTTTTAGCGGAAACGGCCGTTTTCTACCAAACCATTCTCGGCCTGCCCCTCGTCCTCGACCAGGGCGTCTGCCAGATATTCCAGGCCGCGCCCAACGCCTTTCTCGGCTTCTGCCAGCATTTAGAGGCGGCCAAGCCCGAAGGCGTCATCCTGACGCTCGTCGCCGACGACGTGGACGGCTGGCACGACTATCTACGCGCTCAGGGTGTGCCCATCGAAAAGCCGCCGACGCTCTACGAGCGCTTCAACATCTACCACTGCTTCTTCCGCGACCCCAACGGCTACCTCCTGGAAATCCAACGCTTCCTCGACCCCGCCTGGCCTGCGGCGAAGGTTTAAACCGCAGAGAGCGCGGAGGACGCGGAGGTTTATACAGCATTCTCCGCGCTCTCCGCGCCCTCTGCGGTTAAATGGATCAAATCATGATTGAGTTGCTTGCGGAACATCCGATTTTGTTGCTGTTTGTCGTGGCCGGGCTGGGCTATGCCCTGGGGCACATCCGGGTGAAGAGGGTGCGCCTGGGCGTCGCCGCCGTGCTGTTTGTCGGGTTGGGCATTGGGGCGCTCGATCCGCGCCTGACGCTGCCGCCGATTGTTTTTGAGCTTGGTCTGGTGATTTTTGTCTACAGCATTGGCATTAGCAGTGGGGCGGGCTTTTTCGCTTCGCTGAAGGGGCAGGGGCTGCGTAACAACCTGTTTATTTTGCTGATGTTGATCGTGGCGGCGCTGTTAACGGCCGTTGCCCACCACCTTCTCAATTTACGCCCCACCGTCTCCGCCGGGCTGTTCGCCGGCAGTTTCACCAATACCCCCGCCCTGGCCGGCGTCTTGGAAAGCATCGCCACCGCCGCCCCGCCCGCCTTGCGCGACGCCATGCTAACAGAGCCGGTCGTCGGCTACTCCGTCGCCTACCCGATGGGCGTCATTGGCATGATTTTGGCCGTCTTGTTGATGCAGACTATCTGGAAGATTGATTATGTGGCCGAGGCCCGCGCCTTACGCAGTCTGCATCTGGTGGAGCAGGAGTTGTATAACCGGACGATTTTGGTGACGCAGGCGGGGGCAACGGCCGTTACCCTCCGCGACCTCCGCCATCAATACAATTGGGACGTGGTCTTCGGCCGGATCAAACGCGGCGACGAGATCACCCTGGCCACCGGCGACACCCGCCTCCAATTAGGCGACCTCATCAGCATCGTCGGTGCGCCGGAGGATGTGGACGCCCTCATCCTGGCCATCGGCGAACTGACCGACGAACACCTGGAACTCGACCGCAGCCTCTATGATTACCGGCGCATGTTCGTCTCCAACCCGGTCATCGCCGGTCGCAGCCTGGCCGAATTGCGCCTGCCGCAGCGCTACGGGGCGCTCGTCACCCGCGTGCGGCGCGGCGACATTGATTTGCTGGCGCACGGCGATCTTGTGCTGGAATTGGGCGACCGGGTGCGCGTTCTCTCCCGCCGCAAAGATTTGAGCGAACTCTCCCACCTCTTCGGCGACTCCTACAAAGATTTGAGCGAGGTCAACCTGATCTCGTTGGGCGTGGGGCTGGCGTTGGGGCTGCTGCTCGGCTCTGTCCCCATCCCGCTGCCGGGTGGCATCACCTTTAAGCTGGGAGCGGCCGGGGGTCCGCTGATCGTCGGGCTGATTTTGGGGGCGCTGCGGCGCACCGGCCCCATCGTCTGGACCCTGCCCTACAGCGCCAACCTCACCCTGCGGCAAATTGGCCTGATCTTTCTCCTGGCGGGCATCGGTTTGCGCTCTGGCTACACCTTTCTCACCACCTTTGCCGCCAGCGGCGGGTTCGCCCTCTTTTTGGCGGGCGCGATCATCACCACCACCGTCGCCTTGCTCACCCTGATCATCGGTTACAAGCTACTGCGCATCCCCTTTGCCCTGCTGGTGGGCATGTTGTCGGCGCTGCAAACGCAGCCGGCCGTCCTCAGCTTCGGTCAGGATCAGGCGGGGAACGATTTGCCGAACGTCGGCTACGCCCTCGTCTTCCCGGTGGCGACCATCAGCAAAATCCTCTTCGCCCAACTGCTGCTGACGCTGCTTTCGTAAGGAGACAGGAGATTGGAGATTGCGCCAATCTCCAATCTCCAATCTCTACTCTCTCAGTACGCCCCCAACTCCCGCAGCCGGTCGTCGCTGATGCCGAAGTGATGGGCCAATTCGTGGAGGAAGACGTGGCGCACCCAGGCGCGGATTTCGTCGCGGTCTCCGTTGGCCTCCACCTCGATGGGGCCTTGATAGAGGGTGATGGTGTCCGGGGCGACCATGTTGTAGCCCTGGGTCCGTTCGGTGAGGGGGATGCCCTGGTAGAGGCCGAGCAGGGTATCGCCAGGCGGCACGCCGACACTGCGTAACTCCTCCCGTGTGGGCCAGGGGGCAGTGAGAATGGCGACGTTATTCATTTTGTCGCGGAAGAAGGGGGGCAAATCTTCCAGCGCTTCTTCAATCAGGTCAGAGAATTCCTCGTCGGATAAAATCATGGCCCGCTCTCGTTTTCGTATAGGCAGTATAACATATCCTATTTTCCCTCAATCAAGGGGTAAAGGCAAACGAGGGCAGGGGCGTTTAAGTTTCCCATAAGGTGACGAGGAAACATTCGCAAAGATGCAAGGCGTTTTCTTTAGTATGTTTGGCCTGATGGTGGATTGATGTGACGCTGCTCATGGTTGCGCTGTCTGCCGGGCAAAGCTCTCCAAAGATGTCAGCGCCACTCCATACCGGGCCGCTAAAGGTTCCATCTTAATCGGCGAATCATAGGTGTCGAAGGCGGCAGCCATGCTCTGGGCGCCGGGTGACAGGTTGGGCAGCGGTGTGCCGGGGGGGACGCTTTGCACTTCGATTGGCCGCCCTAATACGCGCTCATAAACGGCCGTTGCCTCCCGAAACGATAACGCCTCCGGCCCGCCAATGACCAGTTTTTGGTTAACGGCCGTTGGGTTCCCCACACTCGCCAACACAAACGCCGCCACATCCCCCATCGCCACAAACGAATGGCGGCGCGCCCCGCTGCCCACCAGCGTCACCGGCTGGCCGGTCATCACCGGCAGCCCCACCAGCAAAAAGAGCCACACATCCATAAACGCATTCGGCGCGATGATCGTATACGGCAGCCCGCTCGCCTGAAGATATTGCTCCGTCTGCCCCTTACCTGCCAGAAAGGGAACCGGCGACTGCGGATCCGCTATTTGCGCCGAAACGAAGATAAAGTGGCCCACCCCGGCCGCTTTTGCCGCGTCAATCAGGCTGCGGTTGCCCGCCATTTCCACCGTCTGCGGATTATCGTCGCCGCCGCGCACGGCTGAATTCGCCGTACTGATCACCGTTTGCACCCCGGCGCAGGCTGCCGCCAGGGAAGCTGGCGCTTTCAGGTCGCCGTACACCGGCTGCGCCCCCGCCTCAACGAGCGAACGGGGCGAAGTCGCCATCCCCTGCTGCGCCATCTGCTCGGCGGGCGAATGCTCCCGCAGCAGCACGCGCACCTCTTCCCCTCTTTCCAATAGTTGGCGGGCGATCAGCCCACCCAGTAGACCAGTCGCCCCAACAACAAGAATCATGGAAAACCTCCTTCGATAACCGATTTTGGATTTTGGATTTCGGATTGTTGCGCCTATTGTATGCGGTTGGGCGTTTCTAAAGCGTTTCATGGGGGATCAAACGCTTTGGAAACGCTGCGCTTGCTATAAACAGGTTTGTTCATTTGTTGGTTTGTTTGTTAGTTGGGATGCCAGCAACCAACAAACAAACCAACCTGTAATCCAACCAACTATCTCATGATGGAGGCAGCCCCGTGAAACGTACTATCTTTATTTTGAGCGCAGTTTTTGCCCTTCTTCTCCTGACGATTTCCCTGATCGCCCCCGTCCAGGCGGCCGAATGCGTCTGGTTCGGCGGCGACGGCGACTGGAGCGACTCGGCCAACTGGAGCGGCTGCGGTGGCGGCATACCGGGCGTGGACGACACGGCCGTTATCCCTTCCGGCGCCGTCACTTTTGACCAAACCACAACCATTGCCGGCCTCACTATGTCCGGTGGCGAACTGATTGGCGGCGGGCAGATCCTCACCGTGACGACCAGCATCCTGCTCACCGGCGAGGGGAACAAGCGGATCGCCGGGATGACGCTGAATAATGGGGGAACGGCCGTTTGGGACGACGGAACCCTCACTCTCGGCCCCTGGCCGGAACCGCTGACCTTCAACAATCAGGCTGGGGCGACTTTCGAGATCATCGGCGCGCGCAATACGCAGCCCAGCCAGGCCTCCATCATCGCCAACTACGGCACGCTGATCAAAAGCGGCGCAGACTTGAGTGACATCGCCAATTTCGGCCCGGCGCTGCACAATTTTGGCCTGGTCCGCGTCGAAGAAGGGGAACTGCGCGTCGGGGGCGGCAACCATACCCACGCCGGGGCGTTCGAGGCGCTGGCCGGGGCAACTATGCAGTTCGACGGAACGCAGCATTTTGGCCCCACCGCCAGCATCAATGGCGACGGCAGCGTGGGATTCATCCGCAACGGCGGCTCCTTCGTCCTGGACCCGGACATGACCTACAACATTGGCGGCCGGACGACCCTCTCCTGTTTTGGCTGCGCCGTGCGCTTCCACACAACGGCCGTTACCGGCGAACTGGCCCTGTTGCCCTGGGACGGCCAAATCCCCCAAATCGAAGGCGAAGGTTCCCTCACCGTCACCGGTCAGACGTTGTGGCATCAGGGGGTCATCGGCCATACCGGCAACTACTCACACAATGGCCCAATCACCGTGGAGATGCAGGGCGGTCTGACGTTGTATGGCCTGAGTTCGCAGATCATGCACGACGCCATCGTCCGCAATCATGGCGCGGCAGTTTACAATGCCGGGAGTTTCTTCATTCGCTATCCCACCGCCCACTTTATCAATCTCCCCGGCGCCAGCTTTACCATAGAAGGCCCCCGCGACATTGATTTCTACTGGGGCGCTCAAGATTTGCCCCTCGGCCGTTTTATTAACCAGGGGAGTTTGCTAAAAACCGGCGCAGGCGCGGCGACCATTACCAGCCTCATCGTCGAAAACAGCGGCGAGATAGAGGTGCAAGAAGGCAGCCTCCATTTCCTCCGCCACGCCACCCTCAGCCAGCCCTGGCAGGGAGCGCGCCTGGTTCTGGATGGCGGGGTTGTCAATGCGGCTGAACCGCTGCTCTTTCAATTCAGCCAACTGCGCGGGCATGGTGACCTGAACGCCGCTGTGGAGTCTAACAGCTATCTCTGGCCGGGCTTCACCGCCAGTGAAACTGAGGTCGGTTTTTACGAGGCGGGGATTCTGGAAATTAACGGCGACCTGACTATGACCGGCGACAGCCGCACGTTTGCCCTGCTGGTGAGCGCTGATCCGGCGGCGGGCGTTGGTTACAGTCAACTGCGGGTTGACAGCGCGGTGGAGTTGAGCGGTACGCTCTCAATTCGGGTTGATAATGGGTTCATTGGCGGTCTGGGCGTGGGGGATGAGTTTGCAGTCATGCACTGCACTCAAGGTTGTCTGGGCGCTTTTGAGATGGTGGACGTCGTTCAAGATGGCTTTACCTTTGAGGTATTGTACCAGGCTAACCAGGTAGTTGTTCGCTGTTTAGAAGCGCCTCTTGCCGATGATCCCTATATGCTTTATTTGCCGTTGACGGTACGGCCATAGCGTTCAAGCAAATCACCCTCCGACCATTGTCATCCCGGTTGATCCGCCGGTGCAGGTGGACCACACCATAACGGCCTACCGGCTGCGTGTCGCGCCGACGGTTGGCGCTTCGGCCCATCTGCTGTAAGGCGCTCCCGTGAGGTAACCGTTCCCCACGGCCTACTTACCGGTTCGGTGATGCGCGCCCCTAAAGCATCTTATACCATCGCGCCAGGGCCAGGGCTGCCTGAAAGTGGGCGGGGGTAGGATGGGCAACGGCCGTTTCCAACCCCACCTCGACCTCCCCCGGCAACTGCTGCTGCTCCGGGGCCAACATGATCTGCGCCTGGGCAACGGCCGTTTCCCATTCCTCCAATGCCACCGCTGCCGCCAAAGCGGGCCAGCAAGCCAGCCAATGAAACGGGAAAACCAACCGCCCCCACTGCGTCAGCGCCGTCTGAGCATCCGCCGCGGCTGCCGCCCAACGCTGCTGGCGCGTCGCCAGCCAGGCGCGCTGTGCTAACGCCACACCTCTATAGGATTCATTTTCTTCGCTTTTCGCCACCGCCATGCTCTGCGGCAGCAGTTCGCCCACCCGCGCTTCATCCCCTTGCAGCCGATAGGCGATTGTCAGATAAGCCAGGCAGCGGTCCAACAATGGCACATTGCCGATGGCCTGGGCGCCCGCCGCCGCCTGGGCCAATTCCGCCACCGCTCCGGCCGGATCAGGCTGCGCCTGCCACAACAGCATGAAGCCCATCCCAAAACGGCCTTTATGGATCAAGCCCTCATCCTCCGTCGTCAGCGCCAGTTGCCGGGCGACGCGAGCGTCCTCCACGCCTTCGGCGGTATGCCGGAATCGGGTCTGGCGGCTGTGCCATTGGGCGCGGGTCTGGTAAAGACGAATCCGTTGTCGAACGTCGCCATGTTGTTCCAGCAGCGGCTCCGTCTCTCCGACCAACGCCGCCATCTGCGCCAGATTGGCGGCGTAATAGGCCACGTCAAACTGTTCCAACCGGGCGTCTAGCCAGATGCGCCATTCTGCCGATCCAAACCCGGCCGGGTTGCCCAACAGACGATCTATCCGGTTAAAGCTCTCCCGCGCTGCGTCTAATTCATATTGCGCCAGCCAGCTTTTAGTTTGTCGCAGCAGAAGCGCGGCCTGGGTGGTGGGCGCTTCAGGCGGCAGGGCGGCCAGGGCTGTGGCGTAGGCTTGCCGCGCCGCCTCGTGCTGCCCCAGGATGGTGTGGGCGTCGCCAAGCTGCGTGTGCAATTCCGGCAGGTCGTCGGCCGCGGCCAGCGCCCGCTCATGGAGGGCAATGGCTCGTTGCAGATGGTAAGCCGCCTCTTGAATGGCGTACACTTGCCGGGCGTTGGCGGCCGCTTGCCGGTGGAAGTGGAAAGCGCGTTCGGCCTGCCCGGCTGCCTCATAATGGAAGGCGACGCGGCCGGCCAGGGTAGCATCGCGCAAGGCGCCCTGGTTGGCGAGCGTTTGCGCCACCCGGCCGTGCAGCCAACGGCGGCGGGCCGGGCTGATGGATTGATAGGCCACCTGGCGCAGCTTGCCATGGGTGAAGTCGTAGACGTCGCTTTCCCGGTCGCGCACAATGCGCCGCCGCCACATCTCGTCCACAGCCGTTATCAACCGATCCTCCGCCAACCCGCTGGCCTGCTGCAAAATGGGAATGGTGAAGGAGCGACCGATGACGCTGGCCGCTTCGACAACGCTATATGTCATCGGCGAAAGCTGCCCCAGGCGGGCGCGGATGGCCGCCAGCATTTTCGGCGGGAGGGAAACGGCCGTTTGCCCCGATTCCTCTTTCAACTGCCGCGCCAGGTGAGTCAGACTCCCCTGATGGCCGTCCGCCAGGGCGCGGCGCAATGTCTCCACCACAAACAGCGGGTTGCCCTCCGTCTGCTGATACAGCAGCGCGGCCAGGTCGGGGGGCAGCGGATGGCTGAACATCCGGGCGGCCAGATCGGCCGTCGCTGCCGCGTCCAGCGGTGTGAGATCTACTTCCAGCAGGCGCTCTTGCTCGCGCCATTGGCGCAGCAGCGCGGCGACCGGCTCATCTTCTGTCTCTTCCGGTCGCCAGGTGGCCAGCAACAGCAGCCCGCCCCGGCTCTCGCGGCGCAGCAGGTAATGGAGCCAGGCCAGCGTTTC
>CAYONK010000033.1:0-14096 GCA_964405285.1 uncultured Ardenticatenaceae bacterium | reverse complement strand
GATGGTACTGGAAGAAATGCGGCTGCCGCACCCTGAAGAAATGGCCAACCTGTTGTTGAAAACCCGGCATTTCAAGACACCCTTAGCCTAGGTACGTCTGGAGGAGAAAATGGGCCAGCTTCGGCTTTTGGCACTTTTATAGGGTTATTACAAAACATTGTTCTCCTATCAGGATTTCTTTTCGTATTACTTGTCTGGAATCCTTTTCTGTGCGCGCTGGTGATACTGACAACGTTGCCTCAACTCTACATTCAATTTAAGATTGGTCGGGAACGGGTTCATTTAGCAACAAAACTTACTCCTGAACAGCGCCGCCTTGCGTATTATAAACAGCTTCTCTTTGGACCAGGAGCAGTCAAAGAGTTTCGGCTTTTTAACTTAGCAGATCGATTTCTTAACTGGTTTCTCCACCTTTACCATAGCATTCAGGCAGACACACGTAGCCAGGAATTATCCGAGATGCGCCAGCATTTATATTTGGATGTGCTGGCTAATTTAGTATCAGGAGCTGTTTTTATTATAGTTGCGTTACAGGCGTTTGCTGGCCGAATTACCCTGGGTGACGTTACCCTTTACGTCAGTGCAATAACTAGCGTGCAGACAGGTTTGTCTAGTCTAATTTCTAGTTTTGCTACACTCCATCAACAAAGGCTTTTCTTTAATTATTTTGAGCAACTGTTAAATTTGCCGCAGCCAGTCACAGTTGCCAACAATTTTCAACCTGTTCCAACTTTTGAATCAGGTATCAGGCTGCAAAATGTATCGTTCCGCTATACAGAAAAGCATCCATGGATTTTGCGCAATGTAAACCTGTTTATTCCTAAGGGCAAATGTGTGGCCCTGGTTGGGTTAAATGGCGCCGGTAAAACAACAGTTGTTAAGCTCTTGACACGGTTATACGATCCCGCGGAGGGAAGAATTTTGTGGGATGGAATCGATATAACACAATTCGACCCCCAAGAATTAAGACAACGGATAGGAACTGTTTTTCAAGACTATATGCGCTACGCTCTTACAGCTAAGGAAAATATTGATCTTGGCAATGTATATCAATCTAATACTCTTGAACAGATCCAGAACGCCGCCAAACAGGCAGGGGCCCATAAAATGATTGAAAACTTGCCTCAAGGATACGACACTTTTCTTAACAGATACATGGCCGAAAATGGAAATGGTGTTGACTTGTCAGGAGGAGAGTGGCAAAAAATAGCACTGGCCCGCGTGTTTATGCGAGACGCTGACTTTCTTATTCTGGATGAGCCTACAGCAGCTCTGGATGTAGAAACGGAAGATCACATTTATACACGCTTTGCGGAACTTATGCATGGCCGCACCAGCCTGCTCATCTCGCACCGTTTCAGCACGGTACGGATGGCAGACATTATCGCTGTACTCGAAAATGGCCAGATTGTTGCCTGTGGCTCGCATGAACAACTGATCGAGCAAAACGGTACTTACGCCAGACTATACCAGATGCAAAATGCTTTCCTACAAACCAAAAAGGAGAAAATCGGATGATAAAGATTAAGACGCTTAGTTTTCTCGTATTTGCCTTCGTTTTAACCTTGTCCGCCTGTCGATCTGAGGCGGAAACTCCCCCGGTTGACCTGGCCGAGGCCACAACAGTCATCACCTTCGCTGCGCCTGCTTCCCACGAACGTTTGTACACCCCGCTCATGGCGGAATTTCAGGAAGCCAACTCCACAATGGCAGTCCAGTTTGTCCCCCTGGACGAAACCAACAGCCCGACAGCCGTACAAATAGCCGCCATGGCCGACACGGCCGTTCTGCCCGCCGCCGTTCCCCCCGAGGCTGTCCACCATTTTCTCGACCTCTCACCCCTCATGACCGATGATGACAGCTTCAATGCCGCCGATTTCTGGCCCGGCATTCTCCAAGGCTGCCAGACGACCGCTGTGCAAAACGGGCTGCCCACGCGCGCCCGCCTGAGTTTGATCGCCTACAACCAGGTCGTCTTTGACCAGGCCGGCCTGGCTTACCCCGAACCGGGCTGGACTTGGGACGATTTCCAGGCCACTGTGCAGGCGGTGTCTGGGCCAGACGAATCCCTACCTCGCTACGGCTACCTGGAAGGAGTTCCGATTCGCACCCTCGGCCCTTTGCTGGCACCGCTGCTGGCCGGCGGTGAACCAGACTCCGACCAACTGGCAGCCGCCGCACAATGGTACGTCACGCTGGCCGACCAGGGACTAATTGGCGGTGCTGACGTCAGCGCCGATAGCCTGTCGCTCATTCAAGAGGGCCGGGTGGCCATGTGGCAAGGCGACCTGTACACGTTACGTAATGAGCTGCGTAACCTGGATTTCGCTGTAGGTGTAGTGCCTTTTCCAACCGGCAGCGATGGCCAGGCAACCACACCGGTGCGGCCCAGTTGTGCCGCAATTAGCGCGGGCAACAGCCAGCCGGCCGCAGCCTGGGCCTGGCTTGATTTTCTCAGCCGCCACCCACCGGCCGATTTCTTCTATGGCATACCGGCCCGGATCAGTACAACCGAAGGTGAAGCGTATTGGACACTCTTAGGGCCAGAAACGGCAGCGGCCGTTCGTCTGGTCGTGGAAAATGGCTGGTATGGTCAGCGACAGCCCGGACTGGCTGAGGTGGGACAAGCATTGGAAGCGACTATCAACGACGGTATGGCTTTAAGCAACGCCCTAGCCACTGCGTTGGGTACGACCGCGGCCACAGTCGAACACCCTACCCCGGAAGCCACGCCGGCAGCCCCCCTTCCACCTCCGCCCACAGCCACACCGGAGCCGGTCGTCCGTCCGCCGGGTGCGGCGAGCGCAATCTACTTTGTTGACCCCTACTCTCACACCAGCCATGAAGCTGTGATGGCCCTGGCCGACGCCTTTAACCGGGAAAACGCGGCTGTTTACATTGAGGTGACGGATGACACATCTGCCTTTGAGGGTGGATTCATGGATGTATTTGCGGCTAATAACTATGATTGCTTTGCCAGCATCAGTTCAGCAATTGTGCCTTTTGGCGACCTGGTGTTTCATGAAATGTTGTATAGTTTGTCTCCTTTCATAGATGCTGAAGATGCAGTCTTTGGGGATGATTTTCATCCGGACCAGCTAGAGGCGGCTCGTTTTCTTGACGGGGAGTTGTACGGCCTGCCAGTAGCGGTCACGCCACCCGTGCTGTATTACAATGCTTCCTATCTGGCGGAGCAGGGATTGGAACCGCCCTCATTAACCTGGACTATGGCTGATTTCTGGGCGCTGACTGAAGCAGCGGCCGATGACAACCATTACGGCTTCCTGGCCTTGCCCGGGCGCAGCGGCAATGTGCTGGACTTTATCATGACTGAGGCCGGTGTTCATTACTTCGATCCCCGCGGCGAGCGGCCGCGAGCCAACTTTGACGATCCGGCGCTGGCCAACCTGCTCAATGAATTAGCAGCGCTGGCGCAAGACAACGTGCTATATCCATATGATCAGGGAGGCACCCGCTCGGCATTCGGCAACAGCCGGACATTCAACAACATTATCCGCAGTGGCCAGGGCGTTATGTGGCCGGCTCTGGCCGGCACACCTGGTGGCTTACCGCTCGGGATGCACTATTCCGCAAGCGGTTTGCCCCAATATGAGATCGCTATGGCCCCGCTGCCGGTTAACACAGTCTGGCTGCTGCGTGATGGAACTTCTCTGTTTATTTCGCGGCAGGCGGAAAACCCCCACGTCTGCTGGGAGTGGTTCAAGTTTTTGTCGAGCCAGCCGGCTGATGCTTTCCAAGGCATTCCGGCCCGGCGCTCTGTGGTTGAGTCGGACGCCTGGGAAGCGGCCGTGGGCCAGGCACAGGCTGAGGTGTACCGGGCTGTCCTGACGCGAATGGATTACTCCCCAGTATTATTCCCCCCTGAACTACCTATGCCCTTGCGGCAATGGTGGCAGGATGCGCTGGTAGCGATACTGATTGAGGGGGCTGACGCCGGTACTGTGCTGCGGGAAATCCAGCTCAAAGCACAAGCGACGCTCGACTGTATGATCGCCGCCGGCGTTGATCCTACGGAGCTACAAATCGGCAGTGACACTCATGACACGGCCGTTGCCTGCGCCTACGACGTAGATCCCGATTTCCGCAGTCAGAATGAACTTTCCCAGGAATAATTTGGTTCTGGGCCATAGACTATGAAACTATCTGGGTTGTCATTAGATAGACTCCATGTTCAATAATCTACCCAACGGTTTTTCAATTACGAAAATTCGGCCGGCCTTTAATGTATCTACTCATTACTCTCCCTATACTTTTATTCTCGCTGCGCTATTTCTTGGTCATCATTATTGTTCAAGGACGCAGTATGGAACCAACACTGTTTAGCGGCGATCGCGTGTTACTCTTACGTTATCGAACTCAATGGTTGCTTCGCCGAGGGCAAATTGTTGTCTATCAAAATCCATCGAATTCTCTAGCAAACAGTTTGCCTACAGCGAGAAAACGCTTATGGACTGGAAACAGTACTATTAACAGGCAGCAAACGGAGCGTTTGTGTGCAGTTCCAAGACAGAATTATTATATCAAACGGCTGTTGGGGCTAGAAGGGGATCAGGTTGTCTTGCAGGCTCAAGACATGCCTTATTACGCTGAGTACCAAGAGGGTAATATATCTCATAAGCAAGATACCAACGGGAATTTTGCCTGGCATGTGCCACAAGGTTGTTGTTTTGTCAAAGGAGACTCCAGATACAGTTTTGACTCTACCACCTTAGGTCCCATTCCTGTGAACCACATTATGGGCATTGTCCTTTTTAGATTGCCACGACGAACTAAATTAACCAACTCTATAGCAATAGCGCCAACTGCAAATGATTAGAGATATAGTATAGTCTTTCCTCCACTTGACTCAACTTTTTGACCGTTGTGCGTCTAATCTATAGAGGTTATTTCTATGAAACGATTTGTTATCGGGTTACTATTCTTCGTGTTTTGCAGCCTAATCCTAGGCTGCTGTTCCACCAGCGCAGTCCATCCGGATAGCCTGGCCGCCACGGCCGTGACTATCGGCATTGCCGGTTTTCCCTCCTTCCAGCCGGCTTACGAACGGATGGTTGTTAGCAATTCCAGGAAAGTCGCCCCCATCCAGGTTCAATATGTACCGCGGGCAGAACCGCAGGCCAATCTAATCCTACACGAACAGGCTGCCGGTCAATGAATAATGGATTTAGATTATGGCCGCTTTCTCCCTCCCGTCTAACTTTTCGGTCGTCGTGCGTCTAATACTAGAGGATAAGACAGAAGCAAGACAGCAATTCCCGCAGCTTTTAACAATGCTCCCAGAGGTAAGAGAGCATTTTTAAGCAAATTCTTTACGAAAACTATGCCCTTCTACCTCTAGGAGCGGGAATTGCTGGAAGCAAGAAGAGGTAAGAAGTCAAGAAAAACCGCTCTGCCGCGACTGCATTTACCTAAAAGTTATGGTAAGCTTTCTGAACACGACTCACTTCTTACTATCTACTTTTTACTTTCCACTTTCCACTGAACACTGAATACGGGTAACCGATTACCAACCATGCAACCCATCTACACCCTCTTCTCCCTCTTCTCCCTCTTCCCCGTCGCCGCGCGGCGGCTGTGGAACCACCGGCTGCTAATGGGCTGCCTGCTGGCCGGGCTGCTGGCGGCGGTGGCTCTGCTGGCCAGCATCCCGCTCTACGCCGACGCCGTGCAGAACCGGCTGCTGCAAGGGGAGCTGACCGAGGCCGGCACCCACCGTCCCCCTTTCGCCTTCCTCTGGCGCTACGTGGGGGCCTGGCACGGCGACGTCAGTTGGGAGCAGTACGGCCCCATCAACACCTACCTGACCGAACAGGCCCCCGGCATCGTCGACCTGCCCCTGGACGAACAGTTAGGCGGCGGCCAGACCATCCGCCACGTCAGCACCGCCCGGCTGCGCCTCTTCCCAGTGGGCGAAGGCGCCTTTAGCCAGGCCGAACCGCTCATCTGGACCAGCGTCGGTTTTATCAGCGGCCTGGCCGACCAGATTGAACTGGTTGAAGGTAGCTATCCCATACCCGGTGCAGCCGGCCAACCGGTCGAGGTCCTCATCAGCCGTCCCCTGGCCGACCTGCTGGGACTGCAAGTGGGGGAACAATACCTGCTCTTTGGCGGCGGTGAGCAGCGGCTGCCGCTGCGTATCGCCGGTGTCTGGCAGCCGCGCGACCCGGCCGACCCCTTCTGGTTCTACCAGCCGGGCGCCTTTGACGAGATGCTGTTGACCAGCGAGGAAGCTTTTGCCGGGCAGGTGGCCACGACGCTGCCGACGCCGGTGGGCACGGCCGTCTGGTACCAAATCTATGACGGTGGGCGGATACGGCCGGCGACGGTCAACGCCCTGCTGGAGCGGGTGGCCGTGGCCGAAGCGCGGGTAACGGCCCTGCTCAACAATGCCACCCTGGACGCTTCTCCGGTGACGGCGCTGCAAGGGTACGGCCGTACCAACCTCCTCCTCACCCTCACCCTGACCATCTTCAGCCTGCCGGTAGTGGGCCTTATCCTCTACTTTATCGCCCTGGTGGCCGGCATGGTGGTGGCCCGCAGCCAGAGCGAGATCGCCATCCTGCGCAGCCGGGGGGCCACCCGCGGCCAGATTGTGGTTATCTACCTGCTGGAAGGGACGCTGGTGGGTGGCCTGGGGCTGGCCGGCGGTCTCTGGCTGGGGGCACGGCTGGCCGAATTGATGGGGCGCACCCGTACCTTCCTCGACCCGGCCCTGCTCGGCGGCGAGGGGATTGGCTGGGAGTTGGTACCGGTTTTGTCAGCAACGGCCGTGGGGTATGCCCTGATTGGTGTCGGCCTGGCCCTGCTGGCCCTGCTGGTACCGGCGCTGCTGGCGGCCGGCCACACCATCGTCACCATGCGCTGGCAGCAGGCACGGTCGCTGTTGGCCCCCGTCTGGCAGCGCTACTACCTGGATGTGGGGCTGCTCATCCCCCCTTTCTACGGCTGGTACCAACTGGAACAGCAGGGCAGTATCGGCCTGCTGGGCGGGGGCAACGACCCTTTTGCCAACCCGCTGCTCTTCCTGGTGCCCATTCTCTTCTGCTTCTCCCTGGCGCTGGTGGCCATTCGCTTTTTTCCTCTGCTCATGGGCGGCCTGGCCTGGCTGGCGGCCTGGCTGCCCGGTGTCACCCTGCTGCTGATGCTGCGCCAGTTGGCTCGCTCCTCGGCCCAATACACGGGGCCGCTGCTGCTGCTCAGCCTGACGCTCAGCCTGGCCAGTTTTACCGCCTCCATGGCCGTCACCTTTGACGACCATCTGCACGACCAGGTCTATTACCAGGTGGGGGCCGACCTGAATCTGGCCGAATTGGGCGAAAATTTGGAAGACGAGGAGCAGCCGGGGCAGCCGGGAACGGCCGGCCGGGACGAACCGCGCTGGCTCTTTTTGCCCGTTACCGACCATCTGCTCATCCCCGGCGTGCAGGCGGCGGCGCGAGTCGGGGAATACAGCGCCACCTCCAGCATTGGCGGCCGGCAGCAGACGGGGCGTATCCTGGGCATTGACCGGGCCGACTTTATCCGGGTCGCCTTTTACCGGCCCGATTTTGCCGCCAACGAGTCGCTGGGCGGCCTGATGAACCGGCTGGCGCTGCAGCGGGACCATATCCTGGTCAGCCGGGAGTTCATGGCCCGCAACAGTTTGCAGGTGGGCGACCCGCTGCGGCTGACCATCGGCGCGGCCGGGGAGTTTGCCGACGTGCAGTTTGCCATTGCCGGTCCTATTGACCTTTTCCCCACCCAATATCCGCAGGATGGCTCTTTCTTTGTGGCCAACCTGGACCATATCCACGAGGGGCTGGGCGGCGCTTTTCCCTATAATGTCTGGCTGCATACTGACCCCGTTGTGCCCGCCGCGGCCATCGTCAGCGGAGCGCGGGAGTTGGGTTTTACCGTCGTCACCCACCGGGATGCCCGCGACACGATTCTACGGGAGCAGACGCGGCCGGAGCGGCAGGGGTTGTTTGGCCTGCTGTCGGTCGGTTTTCTGGCAGCGGCCGTCTTGACGGTGCTGGGATTCCTGGTCTATGCCGTTGTCTCCTTCCGCCGCCGTTTTATCCAGTTGGGCATGCTGCGGTCCGTCGGTCTGTCGGTGGGGCAGATGGCCGCTTACCTGGCCGGGGAGCAGGCGGTCTTGATTTTGGCCGGCATTGGCCTGGGCACGGGGCTGGGGGTCTGGGCCAGCCGCCTGTTTATTCCCTTCTTGCAGGTGGGCAGCGGTCGCACGGCCCTTATCCCACCCTTCGTGGTCCAGATTGCCTGGCAGCAGTTGGGCACGATTTATGCCCTCTTTGGCGTGATGTTTGTAGCGGCCGTTCTCATCCTTATCCTGCTGCTGGTGCGTATGCGGGTCTTTGAGGCTATTAAGCTGGGCGAAGCGGTATGATGACAACAGCGAATTTAGGAAAGGAGCGAATAGATGTTTTCAGGCAGCGATTCGTTGTTTTTTCCCATTCGTTGTTGTCAAAGTCAGGCAATGACGAATGACAACAGCGAATTTGGGAAAGGAACGAATTGAGCCATGACTCATATTGTGCACAAGGAGTTGAGCTATCTGGTGCGGGGCGTTCTGTTTGAGGTTCACAATGAGCTTGGTCCGATGTTGCCTGAGCTATTTTACCAGGAAGCGGTATCTATTGGCCTGGAGCATAAGGGAATCAAGCATGAACGGGAGAAGCTATTTGAGGTTTTGTATCGGGGGGTGCAAGTCGGCCGTTATTACGTCGATGTATGGGTTGAAGATGGCAAGCTGCTGCTAGAGTTGAAAGCGGCTCCAAAAATCGAACCGCTTCACCGTGCCCAGGCACTTTCCTATCTCAAAGTCACCCATGCGGATTTAGCTATTGTAGCTAATTTTGGAACCTCCTCGTTAACAGATGAACGATTGCCTAACTTTCTGCGACAAAAGCAAGAAGCATTTACCTGGCAGTCTATGTCTGGCTTGGCTGACAACATGTATTTAGAATTAACCAACGAACTGTCACGCGTGTTGCACCAGGTTCACTTTGAATTAGGACCTGGCTTTTTACACCAGGTGTACCGGCGAGCAACGATGGTGGAATTACGCCAACAGGGTCTTGGTTATGAACATATTCAAAAAATGCCCATCTTTTTCAAAGGTGATTATTTAGGCCAACAAGAGACACGCTTGCTATGTGTACAAGACCAGGTCATGCTGGCAACCATAGCGGTCAAAGAAGTAGGTGAAGCCATGAAAGCCCAGCTTCGCGCCAGGATGAGGCGGCAGGGTATTTCCCTCGGCCTGCTGGCCAATTTCAACAAAACAAAGCTGGATGTAACCTTGGTTCGAACAAATATAAAGGACAGCAACGAATTGGAGAAATAAGCGACTCGTTGCCTGAGCGCGTCCATTCGTTCCTTTCCAAAATTCGCTGTTGTCATTGCAGGTCATCATGATCAAGATAAAAATTTACACGATTTGTTTAATCTTCCTATTAACAGCTTGTTCTCAAAGCGGTCAAACGGCCGAATTGACTACGCCCACCCCCATTCCCACGCCGGTTGTGCCGGAACGGCCGACTTACGTGGTGGAGCGGGGCACGGTGGTCAATACGCTGGAGTTCACCGGCCGTATCTCGCCGGTGCTGGAGCAGGACCTCTTCTTTCGCAGCGAGGGCTTTGTGGACCAGATTTTTGTGCAGCGGGGTGACCGGGTGCAGGCCGGGGACGTCCTGGCCCAGTTGGAAATCGGCAACCTGGAAAACCAACTGGCCCAGGCCCAGGTCGCCTTAGAAACGGCCGAAATTCGGCTGGCCAAAGCCGATCAAGACCGGCAAGATGCCCTGGTCGAGGCCCAACTCAACCTGGAACGCATTGAGCTGCAGGTGCAGCGAGGACAAACATCCGGCAGCAGCGCCACCCTGGTCTCGGCCCAGATTGAACTGGACAACGCCCACCAGCGCCTGGCCAACGCCGAGTACGAACTGCAAAAGTCCCGCGACCGGGAGTGGGAACCGGAGAATTTGCGCCAGCAGTATGAGCGGGGCGTGGCCCAGGCCGAAGATGCGCTGGCCGTGGCCCAGGCCCGCTACAACGACGCCCTGTCCGGCAGCCGGGGCGGCTCACTCGACCGCCAGATTTTAGAAAAGGATTTGGAGCTGGCCGAGCTGCGCGTGGAACAGTTAGAGCGGGGGGTAGACCCGCTGTTGGCCCTGGATGTGGACCGTGCCCAACTGGACGTGGACCGCATCACGCGCCAGATTGCCGATGCCCAACTGATGGCCCCCTTTGACGGCGAAGTTCTCTCCATTGGTGTGCGGGCCGGCAGCCGGGCCGAAGCCTTCCGCACCGTCATCGTCCTGGCCGAGCCGGAAGAGCTGGAAATAACGGCCGAATTGGGCAGCGAAGCGCTGAGCGAACTGAGCGTGGGCCAGGAGGCCACCATCAGCCTGCGCAACCGGCCGGGCCAGAGCTACAGCGGCACGATACGCCAACTGCCCCTGTCCCTGACCGGCGTGGCCGCCGGGGTGCAGGAGAGCGACACCCGCACCCGCATTACTCTGGACGGGGATATTGACCTGGCCCTGGGCGAACTGGCCACCGTCGTCATCACCCTGGAAGAGAAAGAGGACGTCCTCTGGCTGCCGCCGTCGGCTCTGCGCAGCTTCCAGGCCCGCAACTTTGTCGTCATTCAAGACGGCGACAGCCAGCGCCGGGTGGACGTTCGCCTGGGCATCCAGACCGCCGGCCGCGTGGAAATCCTGGAAGGGGTTGAGGAAGGGCAGATTGTGATAGGAGAATAATAGCACACGGATAAACACAGACTTGTGGTTCGGCTGCGCTCACCACAAGTCTGTGTTTATCCGTGTCCCATCAAATCATGGATCCATTTATCGTTTGTGACAATTTAGTCAAGATTTATAAAGTCGCCGGGCTGGAAGTGGTGGCGCTGCAAGGGCTGGACCTGACCGTGGCCGAGGGAGAGTTGATGGGCATCGTCGGCATGTCGGGGTCAGGCAAGAGTACGCTGCTCAACATCTTGGGCGGGCTGGACCGGCCGTCGGCGGGGCAGGTTGTCGTGGGCGAACGCGACCTGCTCAAGCTGCCGGACCGGGCGCTGGATGAGTACCGGCGCACCCAGGTCGGCTTCGTCTGGCAGCAGACGGGGCGCAACCTGATCCCCTACCTGTCGGCCCAGGAGAATATTGAACTGCCTATGACCCTGGCCGGGCTGGGCCGGCAGGAAAAGCGGGCCTGGGCCAAAGAATTGTTAGAAACGGTTGGACTTTGGCAGCATCGCCACCACAAACTGGCCCAACTCTCCGGCGGGCAGCAGCAGCGGGTAGCCATTGGCGTGGCCCTGGCCAACAAACCGAAGCTGCTGCTGGGCGACGAGCCGACGGGCGAACTGGATTCGGCCACGGCCCAGGAAATCCTGGCCCTCTTCCGGCACATGAATGAACAATATGGGCTGACAACCATCCTGGTGACCCATGACCCACAGATTGCGCGAGCCGTGGAGCGGGTGGTGACGATCCGCGACGGCCGTACCAGCAGCGAAACCATCCGGCGCAGAGGGGAGGGTGCCACTTCGGCCAGCTCCGTGCAGGCTGTGGACGACGTAGAAGCAGCGCTGGCCCAGGGTTTGCAACCGGCCGAAGCGGTTGATCATCATTACGAGGAATACGTAGTCGTAGATGGGGCCGGCCGCCTGCAAATACCGCCCGACCTGCGTGAAGAAGTGGGCATCGGTGACCGGGTAACGCTGGCGGCCACCGAGGAGGGTATTCTAATTAAGCCGGTGCAGGGCAGTAATGGGCAAACGGCCGTTTCTGCTGAACTGGGTGTGGTTGTTGAGGATGAAGATGGGGCGGAAACGGCCGTTATCCCTACAGGCTGGCGCGGTTGGCTGAAGAAAATCAGTAACCGGTAACCGGTTTTCAGTAAACAGTACCCGATCATGGCGCCTAAGAGAAGAGATATGGAAGCGATTGTGCAAACTGACAACGTCAGCCGTACTTATAAAGTAGGCGGGCGGGAAGTAGCTGCGCTGCAAGGGGTGAGCCTGACCGCCGCGCCGGGACAAATCGTCGCCATGCGCGGCCGTTCCGGTTCCGGCAAAACGACGTTGCTCAACTGCATCGGCGGCCTGGACCAACCAACGGCCGGCAGCGTCTGGGTTGACGGGCAAGAGGTGAGCAATCTCTCCGAACCGCAGCGCGTGCGGCTGCGGCGGCACAAAATCGGCTTCGTTTTCCAATCCCATGCCTTGCTGCCCACCTACTCCGCCTGGGAAAATGTGGACCTGATGCTGCGCCTGACCGGGAGTGGCCGTAAGGAGCGGCAAGAGCGGGTCAGGCAGGTACTCAACCTGGTGGGGCTGGGCCAATGGCATCACCATCGCCCCTCGGAGCTGTCGGGCGGGCAGCAGCAGCGGGTGGCCATTGCCAGGGCCATCGCTACCCGCCCCGCCCTCATCCTGGCCGACGAGCCGACCGGCGAGCTGGACACGGCCACCGGCCAGCAAATCCTCCAGTTGTTCCGCCGCATTGCCGACCAGGAAGGCACCACCATACTCATTGCCACCCACGACCTGACCGTGGATGCCTTTGCCGATGTGGTGTGCCTGCTACAAGACGGCCGTATTGTCACCGGGTTAAATTAAACATTCCCAAAAGTTGGTCGAGCAAACAGCCTGCCTCTAAGCTTGTGTGGCCAGCCAGTGTAAGCCAGCCAAAGACGGCTACCGGCTATGCCTGAACAGTTTCGCATGGGTCCGGCACCGACTGTTTCCGTCGCTATACCTCACTACTAGGGGATTTGTAGCAATTGGTCGAAACTGTACGCTAAGGGAAATCAGTAGCTTTGGGGCCTGATTTTGCCTAAATATGGGGGTTGTTTAACAAACGTGTCATACGTGGCAATGAGAGCGAATAAGCGATTGCAGTTCAGCCAACTAACTTCTGGGCGTTCGCTCAAAAAAATGAGCACCCTCTGTGTCAATATAGAGTGGGACACTCTAAGCCGATAAGTGCCGCCAGCAGCCAGGTCCAAATTGGTGTGCTGCTCAGACGAGAAGGATTGTACTCTTCCCACCTCACGACTTGGCAACGACAATGGGAAGCGGGTCAGATAGCCGGATTGAAACCGCAGAAACGGGGTCGTAAACTCGATGAAGAAAGAGCGGAAATCCATCAATTGCGCCCTGAGAACAAACGAATCACGCGGCAACTGGAGTAGGCAGAGCTGATCATCGAGGCTCAAAAAAACTCTCGGAGATCTTGGGTATCACTCGGGAACAACCGAAGGACGGCGAGAAATGAGGGCAACCGTCAGCCAATTGGCGCAGAAAACAAATGCGAAACAAGCCTGTGACCGGCTGGCGTACCCGCGCAGTAGTTATTATTATATGTATACCATTCCTTCGGCTTCGCTCAGGACAAGCCTGGACATCTTCAGCCGGTATGTGGTGGGTTACATGATTACCACCAGAGAACTGGCCGCTTTGGCCCGGCAGTTAGTGGCCAATAGTTGCGCCAAACAAGGCATTGAGCCAGAGCAGCTGATTCTGCACGCTGACCGCGGTAGTTCCATGACCAGCAAGACCCTGGCTTTGCTTCTAGCCGACCTGGGGGTAGGCAAGAGTCATTCCCGGCCCTATACCTCTGATGACAATCCTTTCTCAGAGGCGCAGTGGGGTTCCCCCGGTTTAATAGACACAGATAATGGTCATACCGCTAACTTCTGTTTTTGATAACTGGCTTCGTAGGCTTGCGGACTCACGTATCCTAACGCAGAGTGCCGACGTTGTCGATTATAGAAGCCTTCGATGTAAAAGAAAATATCTGTCATCGCCTCCTCTCGGCTGAAATAAACCGTTTGATAAATTAACTCCATTTTCAGGGCACTAAAAAAGCTTTCGGCTACGGCATTGTCGTAGCAATTGCCAGTGCCGCTCATGATGCCCGGTTGCTGACGCTGGCGCAGGTGGAGGCGGACCTGGGGCGCTGGCTCAGGCGTGAGGCTATATAATAGGAAGCGTGCCTTTTGCCGCCTGCGTTAAACGAAGGAGAACCGCGCTAAGAAAACCCAGCCTTTTTTGCCAAGAAGTTGCC
>CAYONK010000032.1:12263-14329 GCA_964405285.1 uncultured Ardenticatenaceae bacterium | reverse complement strand
GCATGACCGTCACCATTATTGACGTGGCCGGCCATTTCCTGGAGCTGCAAGGCACGGCGCGCCATCCCGCCAACGCCCTACGCCTGGCGGAAAACGGCCCCGATTTTCTCGCCAGCCAGCCGCCGGAAATCGGGCTGGCGTTGGCGGCGGGGGCGCTGTGCAACGACGCCTCCCTGCGCCCCGACCCGCAAACCGGCCGTTACCTGGCCCTGGGCGACCCCACCGAAGGGGCGCTGCTGGTGGCCGCCTCCCAGGTGAACCTGCGCAAAAGCCAACTGGAGCAAATCGCCCCCCGCGTCGGCGAACTCCCCTTCGACGCCGACCGCAAGCGGATGACCACCGTCCACCGCCTGCCAGACGAGTTGGCCGAATTGCCGTTGGCCCTCCGCGCCCTGTCTGCCGCGCCCGCCCCCTTTGTCGCTTTCAGCAAGGGGGCGGTGGATGGGCTATTGCCGCTCTGCCGCGAAATCTGGCTCAATGGCGCGGCCGTGCCGCTGAACGCCCAATGGCGGCAGCGCATTGACGCCGCCAACACCCAGATGGCGCAAAACGGGATGCGCGTCTTGGGGCTGGCGCTGCGCTGGCAAGCGGATGCCGACCCGGTCGAAGATGACCTCATTTTCATCGGTCTGACGGGGATGATTGACCCGCCGCGCCCGGAAGTGAAAACGGCCGTTGCCACCTGCAAAGCGGCCGGCATTCGCCCGATCATGATCACCGGCGACCATCCCCTCACCGCCCGCTTCATCGCCGATGACCTGGGTATTACCGACAACCAGCGGGTAAAGACAGGGCAAGATTTGAGCCAGATGTCGTCCGATGAACTGGCGGCAGTGGTCCGAGATGTATCCATTTATGCGCGAGTGACGCCGGAGCATAAGCTGCGCATTGTGGAGGCGCTGCAAGCGCAGGGGCAGGTGGTGGCGATGACCGGCGATGGCGTCAACGATTCGCCCGCGCTGCGCAAGGCGGACATCGGCATCGCCATGGGCATCACCGGCACAGATGTCTCCAAAGAGGCGTCGGAGATGGTGCTGCTGGACGATAATTTCGCCACGATTGTGGCGGCGGTGGAGGAGGGACGCTCCATCTACGACAACATCCGCCGCTTTGTCAAGTTCTCGATTGCCGGGAACGTGGGCAAGGTGTTGGTGATGCTGCTAGCTCCGTTCCTGGGCATGAATGTGGCGCTGCTGCCGCTGCAACTGCTCTGGCTGAACTTGCTGACCGATGGGCTGTTGGGGTTGGGGCTGGGCGTGGAACCGGCCGAGCCGGGGGCGATGAAACGGCCGCCGCGCGCGCCGCAGGAGAGCCTTTTCAGCGGGGGGCTAGGGCGGCATGTGGTGTGGGTGGGGCTGGCGATTGGCCTGCTGGCGTTGGGCGTGGGGACGTTCTATTATGACGCGACCAACCCGGCCGATATGCGCTGGCAGACGATGATCTTCACCGCGCTGGCCTTTATGCAGATGGGGCAGGCGCTCGGTTCACGCTCGACGCGGGAATCTATTGTGACGCTGGGGCTGCGCTCAAATCCGGTGTTGTTGGGGCTGGTGGGGTTAACGGCCGTTCTGCAACTGCTCGTCATCTACGTCCCCTTCCTGGACCAATTCTTTCAGGTGACACCCTTGAGCGGGACAGAACTGCTGCTGTGCCTGGCCCTGGGGCTGCTGACGCTGCTGCTGCTGGAATTGGAAAAGGCGTGGCTGCGCCACCGGGATAGGTGATGGCGAACTGGGCAAAACAGGTGTTGCTGCTGCTGATCGGGTTGGCGCTTTTGGTCGGGCTGATCTGGCTGGTGGTGGTATTGTGGCCGCTGCTGGTGGCCCTGACGATTGCGGCGCTGCTGGCCTATTTGCTCAACCCGGCGGTGAGATGGTTGGAGAGGCGGCTGGGGGGAAAACGGCCGTTGGCCGCCACCCTCGTTTACGCCATCCTCCTGGCGCTGCTGGCCGGGCCGCTGGCCTTGCTGACCCTGGCCCTGATCGAACGTTGGGCACTGATCCAGGGCGAACTGCAAGAAGCGCTCTCCGTGATGCAAGGCTGGTTTGCGCGCCCGCTGCCCCTTT
>CAYONK010000032.1:3103-12253 GCA_964405285.1 uncultured Ardenticatenaceae bacterium | reverse complement strand
GGCTTCGTCGTGTACCCGGAATCGCTGCTGGAAAACCTGCGCGTCGCCTTCGGAAATGCCCTCTCATCCCTGACATTAGGCAGCGGCGGGCTGCTTACCGGTCTGACGCAGAATTTGCTCTGGGCGTTGGTCGTGCTGGTGAGCCTCTTCTACTTGTTGCGCGACGGCCACCACCTGAAACCCTGGCTGCTGGCGCAAATCCCCGCGCCGCATCAGGAAGAAGCGCAGCAATTGGTCGCCGAGATTGACGCGGTCTGGGGTCTTTTTTTGCGGGTGCAGCTCTTCATTTTTGCCGTGCTGGCCGTCCTGATTGGCAGCGGCACAACGCTGATCCTCTGGCTCTTTCGCCAGGGCTGGCTGCCGCTTTCTCCCATCGGGCTGGCGCTGCTGCTGCTAGGGATGTACGCCGCCATTCAACAGGTGGACAATCTCTGGCTGCGGCCGCAGTTGATGGGCCACGCGCTGAAATTGCACCCTGGCGTCATCTTTGTCGGGCTGATTGCCGGGTTGGCGCTCGGCGGACTACTGGGGGCGTTGCTGATTGTGCCGCTTCTGGCGACGGTTAAGGTTATGGTCCGATTTGGCTACAGTCGGCTGTCGCCCTTGTGGCAGGGGCCGGGTCCGGCTCCAGACCAGGAAACATAACGCCAACGGGCAGGTCTATCCGGTTTGAACAGGGCACAGCGCCTCTCAGATATTGCTCTGCGAGACGCTGCGCCCCTTTCTTATTAAAGCATTAAAGCGCTGCTACGAGACCCTGATTTATGGCGTCTCGCTCGCTGGCGGCGATTGCGCCTGGCTGACAACCAACGGCAGGAAAAGCAGCTCGTTGACCTGTACTGTCAGACTATCCTCGCTTGCTCCGCCGCGACTGTCGGTGACGGTCAGGGTCACAGTATACTCGCCGCGCTGGGCAAAACGGTGGGTGGGCGTGAATGTGCCCTCGGCCATATTGCCGTCGCCAAAATTCCATTCGATACTGACAATCTCATCCCCATCGGGATCAACCGCGCTGCCGCTAAACTGAACCAGTTGGTTGACGCCCACTGTCTGATCCGGCCCGGCAGTGACGATGGGCGGCTGGTTTTCCTGGTCGAGGATGACGACCAGTTCCGCCTGGGCGCTGCCAACGGCCGTTTCACTTTGAGCCACCGCCGTTAGCGTATACGATCCCGCTGCGCCAGCCCAAACCAGTGCTGGGAAAACGGCCGTTGCCCCCGCCGGTAAAGTAATTTCCGACGCGCCAAACAGGCTGGCCAGACCGGGCAGTTGCAGCCCCAGGTCATACGTCGTGGCGACGTTGCCCGTGTTGGTGATAACCATGAGGAAGGTGGCCGAGAGGGTATTGGTCACGGTCTGGCTGGCGGGCAGCCAGGCGAGTTCCACCCCTTCGTAACCGGTAAAGGTAATGGCCGCTTCCGCTTTGTTACTGATCTGGGCGTTGGTTTGCGAGGTCGCCGTTACCCAGAACGGGTAGGTTTGCGGCAGGACCAACGGCAGCGGCCCGGCGCTCAGCTGCACCGTTTGCGACTGGCCGGGATTGAGCGTGACCGTGTCGCTGCTGAATTCGGCCGTCAGGCCAATAACGCCCGCCGCCGCCAGATCGTAGCTCTCGGCCACGCTGCCGGTGTTGGTGATCGTCACCTGCCAGACGCCGCTCTCCAGCGGACTCAGGCTGGTTGCGGCGGGCGTAATGGCGACGATGACGCCCAACGGCAAGACCTCAACCGTACCGCTGATCACAGCCTGCACGCCAGGGCCGCTGCTGGATGTGGCTGTGGCGCTGAATGGATAGAGACCCGGCGCAGCCGCCAGGTCTGGCGTCAGGCGCAGGCGCAGGTCGGCGCTGTTAAAGAGATGGGGTGGCAGCGTGATCTGATCAACCAGCGCGCCGTTGGCCTCTAATAGACCGGACCAGCCGGCCGGGAGATTCAGCGTCAGGTCGTAGCCATCGGGGATGT
This sequence comes from uncultured Ardenticatenaceae bacterium, assembly GCA_964405285.1. Taxonomy (GTDB): domain Bacteria; phylum Chloroflexota; class Anaerolineae; order Promineifilales; family Promineifilaceae; genus Leptovillus. Next base: position 10,292 of record CAYONK010000032.1, on the reverse strand, counting down.
CGCCCAGATTGCTCACAGCCAGGCTGAATTCGGCCGGTGCGCCGGGGCCAGCCACATGACTTTCAGGGTCAAGGGCCAAAGCGACGGCATAACGACCGGTGGCAAGCAGCACGGCGTCCACCGTGTCGCTGCCGCCGCTGCCGCTGGCGCTGATGGTGATGGGCAGCGGCCCGTGGCTGCCGCTGGTGACGGTGATGGGGAAGGAAACGGCCGTTTCCCCCGCAATCTCAATCTCATCCGGCATCTCCACCTGCGCCAACCCACTCGTTGACAATTGATAAGTGACCATTGCCAATTGACTATTGGTCAGGGTCAGGGTGTAGGCAACGGCCGTTCCCGTCTGCGCCGTTTGTTCCGGTGGGTCAATCGCCATTGCCAACCCGTTGAAGAGGCTCAGCGAGGCGGAGGCCATATCTTCGTTGCCACTGGCGGAAACGGCCGTTATCAGGAAAGACTGCTCGCTCACTTCCGCCGCAGCGGGGATCGTTACCGCCAGCGTCACCTCCACGCTGCTTTGGGCCGGCACGTTGATTTGAGCCGGGTAACTGAGCCAGTCGGCGGGCAGACCATCCACCTCCAGGCTGTACAGGTCGTCACTCTGGCCGGGATTGCTCAGGGTGAGGGTGAAAACGGCCGTGCTGCCCAACCCGGCCATCTGCTCGGCCGGGGCTACATCCAGAAGGCGGGCGGCCGTGACGTACAGCGGCGGCAGCGTCAGATAGTTGAAGCCGCTGGGCAACCGGTAAGCGACCTCTGTGCCCGCCGATACCTGGCGCGTTTCGCCCGGCTGCATTCCGGTCAGCAGGCTGTCGAAGGTGGTGGTGATAACCGGTTGGTACCATTCCTGCCGGTATGCCCAGCCATAGAGGGGGGGAACGGCCGTTAACGGAACCGACGCGGTTTCCGTCAGCACCGTTACGTTGGGCATCCCCTCAGTATAGGTAAAGACCATCTGATAAGCGGGCGCGGGGCTGCGCTCCGGCGTTTGCGTGCGATAAGTGTTGTGCAGTTGCCAACTATTCGGCTCGTTGAGCGGCACACTCCAGTCGTCGTTGATGTTGGTAAAGTGGTAATTGTGCTGGTTCCAGAGGGGGCGGGAATCAGCCCAGCGCCCCACATGGCTGACCACAAAGAGACCGTTGCGCCCGGCCATGACCACATCAGCCACACCGTCCCCGTCTACGTCGCCCAGCGTGGGATAATCCAACACCGTGCCTGAAGCCGTATACGGCTCGTTGAACAGCCGCTTGCCGTCACTGCCGCGCAGCACCAGGAAGCCGTCAACCGATCCGTTCCAGAGAACCTCCCAGACGCCGTTACCGGTTAAGTCCTGCGCCGAAACGCCGGAGGCGGAGGCGGTGGTGTCCCCAACCAACTGCTGCCACACCAGATTGCCGTCGGCGTCCAGCACCATCAAGGTGTGGTTGAAGATCAAAAGGCCGCCAATAGCGGAAGCCGTCACCAGGTTCATCTGGCCGTCGCCAGTGGTATCGGCCACGGTAATCGGGCTGGGGCGGAAGTGGGCATTATTGCCTGTGTCGTATTTCCAAAGCAGGCTGCCGTCGGCCCGCAGCGCTTCAACAAAAACGCCCCAGTTGATGATGATCTCCGGCTGGCCATCCCCGGTGATGTCGGCTACGGCCGGCGGGCCAAAAGCGCCCGCCCCACCCAACTGCTCAATCTGGTCAGGCTGGGTATATTCCCAAACCAGTTGGCCGCCGTTAAAGTAGTCATAGACGCGCAGATCCCACTTGTCGGCTACGATGATGTTCATAAAGCCGTCGCCGGTGATGTCGGCCAGCACAGGCGGGGTCACAAAGCGGTCGGCCAAAGGCACGCTCCACTGGATGTTGCCCATATGGTCCAGCACATACAGCGCATCCTGAGAAGAAGCGATGACGATTTCCGGCTCAGGCGACAGGTCGAGATTGCCGATGCTAGGGCCACCCCAACCGATTTGCTCGGCGGTGTAGAAGGAGACCACATCGGGATTGTGCCACAGGACATCCCCGTCATAGGTAAAGGCAAAGGTGCCGTTCTCGCCGCTGATAATAATCTCGGCGTTGCCGTCGCCGGTCAGGTCGGCCAAAGCCGGTTCGGCGGCGGGGCCAACCAGGTCGCTGGTCCAGAGAATGGGCGAGCCATCCCCTGTGTCCGCCCCATCACCGCGATAGACGTAGAGACGGCCGTTTACCCCCGGCGCTACCAATTCCACCGACCCATTCCCATTCAGATCGCCAATGGCGATGGTGCTGAGAAAACCGGTGCCATAAGCGGGATTCAAATCCTCTGTGCCAGTCGTGTCATACCATTTGATCTCCGGCATATAGCTATAGAAGCCGTCGGGGTTGACTTCAAAGGCGTCAATGCGCGAGGTGACATTCCCGGTGGAGGGCAGAAAAACCTGAGCCACGTGCGCCCCTTCGCCCAGATCGGGGAAGTGGAGCGCGAAGGGCTGCCCGCGGAAGGGAGCGACGGCGGACATATCGAACTCGCCATAATCCACGCCGTCAATGACGACGTGCAAAGCTGTCCCATTCAGTTGATAGCCCAGAAGGGTCAGGTCTGTGCCCACAAAGGTAAACCAGATGTTGGTGTTCGAGCTGGAAAAAGGGGTCAGGAAGTCGCCATTGTAGGCATAGATGTCGTCTGCCTGTCGCCACCACTGCTTGTTGCTGAAATGGAACAGACCGGTTTCTTCATTTTCCAGTTGGGCGTCGTACCAACCCGCGTCAATCATCTCGCCCTGCCACACATCCAGGTAATCCACGGCAATTGTACCGCTGATCACCTCGACTTCGACCAGATGGAAACCGGGATCGAGGGCAAAGGGGAAGTTCTTGACCCCGTTCACGCCGCCAGAGGTATCGAAGATGCCCTGAGAGACGCCGTTAAGGCGAATGTCCGCCCCACCAACCGTACTGCGCAGGCCGATATTGACCCACTCGCCGCTAAAGGCCATGCTCCACACGTCGCCAACCGTGCTGCTTCTGACCGTATGACCGCCGCTGCCGAACCAACCGGCCGTACCGTCCAATAGCCAGCTTTGGGGCATGGTGTGGTAGGGCTGGCCGTTGTAACGCATGTCGGGATGGTTCTCCTCGTAGCGCACAATGGCGGCCGGGGCGGGCGGCTCGTAGGCTAGGCCAACAGCCGGGCTGCTGATCGCGTCCAGGGTGACGGAATTGCGGTATTGGCGGATTTCTAACACATGGGGGCCGGCGCCCAAATCGTCAAACGAATAGGTACGGAAGCCATCCTGGTAGCTGTAAATGTCGAATTGGCCGAGCGATTCGCCGTTGATCCGGAGTTCGACATCCTGGTAGCTGAAACGAGTACGGCCGTGATAGGTGAAGGAATCGCCCGTGAAGGCAAACCAGGCGGTGACGTTGCCGGTACTGCTGGCAAACGCGCCGCCGCTCGCGTCCGCGTTGAGCGTGCGCGACCAGCCGTTGCTCAGGATGACCCGCTCATCGTCTTCTTCAAACGTGCCGTCGGCCAACGGCAGGCCGTCCCACACGTCGAAGAAGTCAAGATGGACGCGCGTTCCATCTGCTTCGGGGTGGCTGGTTCCTAACACAGTAATCGTAACGGTGTGCGGCCCCGCCCCCAGATCGCGGAAGTAGACGCTGGCGGTGTCTTCATAGCGGCTGTACAGGTCTACGGTTGCTACTGGCTGGCCGTCAATGGCGATTTCCGCCTGACCGCCGCGCCGTTCCGTAGCGAAGCCGATGCCCAACCACTCCCCTTCAAAGTCAAAGCTGACCGTGTCCCCGGCCGCCGCCGAGTAGATGTATTCGCCAGCGCTGACATGGTTGGCCACGGTAGTTGCCACGCGCACCCAACTGGCAGCCGTTTGCGTAAACGGCACGCCGTTGTAGCGGATAGCGTGATGATCGGCCTCAAAGCGGGTCACACCCGTCACGGGGGGAGTGGGATCAATGAAGGGAGCAGTGCCAGGCGTGGCGAGCTTGTCAATGTTGACCTGACCCAGGTAACTGATAATTTGCAAGATGTGGGGGCCACCGCCCAGCCCTTCATAGGAGAAGGTGCGGGTGAAGGCCACGCTGGGGGAGACAGGCGCAAACATGTGAATGGTGTCCAGATAGACCCCATCCACAAAAAGCTGCGCCGTGCCCGCATTGCTGTGGGCGATGCTGTAGAGGGTGAAGGAATCACCGGCAAAGGGAAACCAGGCGGTGCCCGTACCGGCGCGGAGGTAACTGCCGCCGCTGGCTCCGGCGTAGGCCACCGACGTCCAGCCGCCGCTGGTCAGCAGGCGGGGGTCATCCTCTTCAAAGCTGCCGTCGGGCAGGAGCGAGCCGTCGCCGTAGTCGGCGTAGTCGAGTTGGACGCGGGTGCTGCTGGCGAACGGGTTGGCCGCCCCCAATACGGTCAGGGTGAGGGTGTGAGTGGCGTTGGGCAAGCCGTCGAAAAGGTAGCTAACGGCCGTTTCTTCGCGCCGGTAAAGGTCGAGAGCGCCGTAGCTGTCGCCGTTGATGCTCACTTCGACATAACCGCTAAAGCGGTCAGCGATGAAGCCGAGACTGACCCAGGTTCCGTCGAAGGTGAGTTGGGCGGTGCTGCCGGCCGTGGCGTTGCGCCAATAGCTGCCGCCGCTGGCCCGGCCGAGGGGGACGTTTGTCCATGTGCCGGTGGTGGTCCAGGCGAGATCGTCCTGCTCGGTGCGGGTGAAGGCGGGGGAGAGAATTGTGATTTGTGAATTGTGAATTGTGAATTGTGAATCATCGTGTGTTTCATCAGTGTCGCTGTAAACCGGGGTGAGAGGCTGGGTGATTTCGTCGGTAAACGGCCGTTCTTCCTCTCCCTCATCCGCCTGTTGTGCGGGCAACCCTTGTGGTTGCCCCTGCCCCGCTACGAGAGCGGGCGTATCGGGGACAGACCCATCGAGGGCAGGCACAAGGCCAGCCCCTACAGATGATTCGGGATTCAGGTAAGCCAGGTCAGCGGCCGTCAACGGCGCATCATACATCGTCATTGACGATTGACCATTGACCATTGACAATTGACCATTCATCTCGCTGGTGATCACCGTCGTCACCGTCACCGCGCCCGGCGCGACAAGCTCCGGCCTGACGGCCTGACTGAGTTGGACCGCCTGACCCACGCTGAAATAGCCGTAGCCTGCGCCGCCGGCCGTGGGCTGGCTCTGCAACTGCACGTCGGCGGTCACGGTGTAAACACCAGCCGACCAGCCGGAGGTATCCAACACAGCCAGGTCATACAGACGGGGCGCGCCGCCGATGATGGTCAGGGGAATGGCGTCGCTCCATTGGGGGCTGCCATCAGGGGCGAAAACGGCCGTTTCCACCACCCCACTCAGCCCAATTCCGGCGACATTGGCAATTTCCAATTGCAAAGTCGTGCTGCTAATCCCCGTTTCCACAAAAGGGGGGTCGGCGGTAACGGCCGTTACCTGCACAAAACGGTCCACCACATTCAGCCGCGCTTCGCTCTGGGCGATCAGGTAATCAAGGGGCGTGCCGAGCGCCTTGACCTCGGCTGCGATGAGATGAAGCCCCAAATCGGCGCTGGCGGCGGCAACGGCCCTGTTCTCCGTCGCGCCCGGTTCAATTGTTTGCTGGAAAGTCTGCGTCTCGTTGGGCAGGGTGACGGTCACGGCGTAGCTGGTCGCCAGACTGCCCCGGTTGGTCAGTTGTAAGTTGTAATTGACCGTCTGGCCGGGCAGGGCCGCATCCAACCAGGGGGTCAGACGGACGGCCGGTTGGTGGGCCAGGATGGCGCACAGTTCCGTCTCCATCTCACTGACGGCGCTGGTGATACCCGGCAGCGCGGCCAAAATGTCGGCGTCATCACTCTGGGCCGCCAGATGGGCGGCGGCGGCGCTCAGGCCGGTGTAGGTCTGGCCGAGCGGGGAGAGGAAACGTCCGTAATTGGCCGCGCTTGCGGCCGCCACCTCGACTCGGTCGCGCAGGGGGGCAGCGCACCCCTCAGCGCACGATTCTTCCAAATCAGCCATCGCCAGCGCCAGGGCGTTCAGGGCGGCGGCCAATGCCTGTTCATCCGCCAGGCAACCCAGCGCCGCCGCAAAAATCGGGGCGGTATTGGCGCTGACGATGCGCACGTTGAGCGTGGCCCATTGGGTATAAACCTGGTTGGGCACGGGGCTGGCCAGGCTGACCCGGTGGACGCTGCCCAGCGGCCCGGCCCCTACATCCAGCGTCAGGTTTTGGCTGGCCGACTGCCCGGCGTTCAGCGCCAACGGCGACTGCAAGCCGCTCAGCTCCCAACCGTCAGGCAGGGTGGCGGCGAGGTCAAAGCTGCCGGCCGCGTTGCCCAGATTGCGCAGATGGAGGGTGAAGTCGGCCTGGGCGTCGGCCGGCAGCAGCAGGAGCGACGGCTCAACCCACAATCGCTGGAAAGGCAGGGAGGGCATGACAAACGTGGCACTGTCGCTGTCGGTGACGGCGGGGTTGGTTTGGGCAACGGCCGTTACCGCAAAGGATTGGCTGGTTCCCGGCGCGGGCAGCTCGGCCGTGTCGGGGCGCACGTACAGCCCCAGCCAGGTCGTCCCCCCGGCGGGCAGCGTCACCTGTGTGGCTGTTTGCCCTTCAATCCCGGCGAAGATGAGCCAGCCGGGGGTGAGGCCGCTCACGGTGACGTCAAAGGTGTAGGGCTGGCTGGAGCGATTGACGATTTGCACCGCGTAGGCCGCCTCCGGAATCTGCACCTGACCGTTGTTGGTCGCCCCTTCCGGTCCGTCCGCCTGACCAAAGGGGATGGTGTAGATGGGGTCGGGCTGGATGGTCAGCTCCACGCCCTGAATGGGGGTGACGCTGACGACGTGTTCTACAGCCGCAACGGCCGCCGGATAGAGGCCGGATTGGGCCGTCACCAGCAGCGTATAGTCGCCCGGCGCGGTGGTCAGCGTGGGCGTGACGGTCAGGCTGCCGTCCGGGGCCACAGTGGCCGCCCAACCCGGTGTAGCCAGAGTGACGGTGTAGGCGTCGCTGAAGTTGGCCGCGATATTGGCCTGGAAAGTCACCGGACTGTCCGGCGTGGTGGTTGAAGCGGCCGGAGCGGTCGCCAAGCGGACGTAGTAGGCGTCGCCGTTGAGCGTGACCTGATCGGCATTGGGACCAGCTTCGCTGATGCCGATGCTGCCGTTGAAGTTGGGTAGGGAAAGTCCATGTTGCAGGGAAACGGC
>CAYONK010000032.1:0-3093 GCA_964405285.1 uncultured Ardenticatenaceae bacterium | reverse complement strand
CCCCCAATGGTCAGGCTGCCGGCCGTAGGCGGCAGGCCGAGCGTGGCATCGCTGGCGGTCAGGCTGGCGGCGGCGGCGAAATGGGGCGCGGCGGCCGGGCCGCTGGCTTCGATAGCCACCGGACTGGTTGTGACCAGGGTCATCGTGCCGCTGTAGACCTGGCCGTTAAGAACGGCCGTTGCCCCGCGCAGGCTGAGTTCGGCGCTGGTGGCCGGGGTGAGGGTAACGGCCGTTTCTCCCCAAAACGCGCCGCTGCCCAGACTGGACACGGCCGGGGCGTAAAAGCCCAGCCCACCCGCACCTATGCTTTGGTAGGCGATTGCTCCGCTGCTTTCCAGAGAACCGTTGTTGGCGGCCACGACACCGCTGCCCACCGAATTGCCGTTGACCCACAGCTCCCCTTGACCGGTCAACTGGTCAAAGCGCAGGCCAGATTGGGCTGCATTGTCCCAGGTAGCATTGAGCGTCCCTTGGGCGCTGAATGATTGGAGTTGGAGGGTGGTGTTAACGGCCGTGCCGCCGCTGCCCGCTACGTTGACCACGCCCACGGCCGGTCGGTTAAACTCCTGCTCCGGCAGGCGAACGGCCAGCGCGGGCGGCAGCGGCGGGTCGGCGCTGCCAATGACCGCTGAAGCAAAGGCAGCGCCATTGTTGAAGCCACCCACGCGCAAATCAAACTCGCCGAAGGAGAAACTTAGCCCACCGCCGGAGGCGGTGCCCCCGCCCTGAACGCCAACACCGTTGAGGTAAGCGTCCACCCATTCATGATCTATGTTTTCGGCAATCTGTTCGGCCATCTGGCTGGCCCACTGCTCGGCGGCGGCCAAAGCCGCGTCCCAGGCTGCTTTCATATCGCCGGGAATGCCGCCCAAAAATTCGCCCAGAAAGGCGAGGGTGAAACCGGCAAACCCCTGGCCGAACCCGGCAATAGCGAAGGCCGTTTCCTGGAAGTTGCCGCTGATCAGGATGGCGTATTCCACGGCGACCATGTGCAGCCCATCCTCGCTGACGTCAATCGTTTCGCCGCTGAGGATGTCGCTGCGCAGCCAGCCCACCGTCTCCTCGTCGCCCAGCGCGACCGGCGCGGCCGGCACAATCACGAAATGGCTCGGATTTTGCAGCAGATCGGCCGTGATACGCGCTTTGGCTTCGTCGGAGATGGCCAGGGCGGCCAACTCATCCAGGTTGGCCGGGCTAATGGTTGCCAGGGGAATGCCCTGCGCCTGGGCCGCGCTTAAGATGTTGGCCACGCTTTTGACCGGCGCGTCGGGCGAGAAGCGTTGCAGCAGGTCAGATTCGAGGGTCATGGCCGCCAGACCATAGGCGACGTTGAACCCCTGCCAGCCGCGTAAACTCTGGCCGGGATAGGGCAGGGCGCGGATGTTGTTGCGGCGCAGGTCGAGATTGACCTCTTGGGCGCCGCTGATTGTGTCTGTTTCCCAGGCCATCAGATGGACGCGGGGGGCGTCGTAGTAGGGGCGCATCAGGAAGGAGTCGCCCAGCCGCCGCGCGCCAAAGTCGGCGGCGGCGGCGTGTTGCAGCAGCAGCACGCGCTGGCTGGCGCGGGTCATGCGGCTGATCGCCTGAATGGCGGCGATGAGGTCGTCGGCTTCGTCGGGGGTCACTTCGTCATCGGCGATGATCTGGGTGATCCGTTCGTAAGCGGCCTGGCCGTCGGTAACGGCCGTTGCCGCCGCGGCAAATTCCCCGTCAACCGCTTCGACCGGCACAAAGGAGGGGGCAAAAAGGGCGGTAAAGAGGGTTAGTTCGGAGACAACCGGCTCGTCGGTACGGCCGCCATCGCCCACGCTGATGGTGCCACCGTTGATCCGGGCGTCGTAGCCAATGGCGTCATAAATTTCTCGCTCATACCCCTCCACCGCGCCGTCGGGGTGATGGAGTTCAATTTCCAGCCACTCGCCGGTGACAATCTCTGTGCCCAGAGGGAAGTTGGTGATGGTTTCCTGGAACGGCTCACCCTCCAACAGCGCGTCGGCATCGGCCAGCATCAGGTAGGGGGTATAGGTGTGAAAGACGTTGGCAAAGACCATCCCACCCTGGCGCTGCGTATTCACCATCTGGCCGAACGTGACCGGCTCGCCCACCAGTTCGACCGCGCTAAAAGTGTAATCGAGCGGGTAGCTGTGGCTAAGACCGGTGAACGGGTGGTATTTTTCTACTTTGAGGCGCAGATTGACGCTGTGGCGCAGGCTGGCCGGTAATTCTGATAGGGGGACCGGAGCAGGCGCGGCCACAAAACGGTCGCCAATTTGGGCGTCGGCAAAGGCGGGGTCGAGGTCGGTCCAGCCAAGGCCGGGCAGAAAGGCTTCCACCCAGTAATGATCGCGGCTTTCGTCCCAAAGCATCTGATTTTGTAGGGGATCGGCCAGGGGGAACGGGTTGTCCTGGGGCAGATGGCCGACAACGCCCAACGGCGCGGGGAACATGGACAGGATAAGCGTCTCGATGTCGGGGTCGGCCAATTGGCCGGAGCGGTAGCGGGCGGGCACGCCGCTGGCCCGCAGCAGGGCGATGAGCAGGCTGGCCTGGTCTACGCTGTTGCCGGCCGCGCTCCACAACGTCCCTCTCGCCCCGCGCAGGCTGCCGCTGTAGCTCTCAAAGGGCAGGTCGCGGACGAAGGTGAAAATGGTTTCGTGGCTTTGTCCCAGTTGGGCGGCCTGGGCGATGACGGATTCATCCTGGCAGTTGGCGTCCAGGGTGCAGCTGAGCCAGTCGCCCATGCTGTCCGGCCAGAGAATGGACGGTGGGGCAATGGCGGTGGCAGAACGGCCGTTTACCATCCCCCAGCCCGTCGCGCCATTGTCCAACTCAGTCGGCTCGGTCACGCTGCCGGGGCCGTCCAGCTCGATGGTCACGCTGGCCTGACCCAGCGGCGGGATGTCGTCTAACTGGAAGGTGTAGACGCCACCGGCCAATGAAGCGGGCAGGGAGGCGCTGACAACAGCGGCCTCGGTTGGCGCAAAGACGAGGATGACCTGGCGCAGGCTGTTGGGATCGCCAAGCAGATCGAAGCTGCCCAGGGCGGCCAGGGTGTCGGTGAGGGGCTGGCCGGGCGTCACGTCCGGGGCCTGC
>CAYONK010000031.1:10041-14433 GCA_964405285.1 uncultured Ardenticatenaceae bacterium | reverse complement strand
AACCGCCTCCGGGATGACGACGATTTTGCCCGCCTGTTGCGGGAAGCGGGCGCTAAATTCGGCTCGTTTTGCTTCGCTGACCAGGATGATGGCGTCTACGTTCTGCCAGTTGATTTTGTCCACCCATTGGTACATCTCGTAGCGGTGCAGGCGGGTGACGATGGCGCAACTTTTGGGCAGGTGGCTGGCGGCGGCCAGCAGCCCGCTGGCCCATTCAAAAAAGACGGCGTCGTTCTGCTGCAAGAAGTCGCGCAGCGCCCTGTTGAAGAGCCATTCGTTGAGCCGTTGGTTGAAGATGGGGAGGGTGGTAGACGGCCGTTCAAACAAACGAACATCATGATGCGCCCGTAATTCGGCGTGGATTTCGTGCAAAAACGACCAGGTTTCTTCGATTGCGATTCCGATTTTCATTGACGATTAGCGATTGACGATTGACGATTAATCTATGAACTGCCGGTGCCACAGCTCGATGGCCATGAGGGCGCCGAGGCGGACGGTCTGGTTTTTTCCGGCCAGGTGGTCGGCGACAACCTGACGAATGGTGTCCGGGCGGTAGTAGCCGCGCTGGAGGTGGCGCGGGCTGAGTAAGGTGTCCTCAAGCCAGCCGCGCAGTACGGTGCGGAACCAGTTATTGTAATCTTTGTACGGTTTGCGCAGGCTGTCCGGGTTGGGGCCGAGGCCGCGATTGTGTAGCTGCCAACGGATGAGACGGCCGGCGCGGATTTGAATCTCGCGGGCGCAGGCGACCAGCGGCAGGCCGGTATCGGTGAGGGGTATTTGGGCCAGTTTGGGGAAGGCGTGGACGAAGGCTTTGCGGGCGACGCGCCGTTCGTATTGCAGGCCGGGCGGGACCAGGGTAGAGAATTGCACCAGGTCGTTGTCGGCGAAGGGGAGGCGGACCAGGGCGCGTTGGCGGGCGACTTCGACGCCGTTGAGGGTCATGCGCGGCACGCGCTGGGTCAGGTCGAAGTAGAGGCGTTGCAGGCCCAGGCTGCGGTTGCCACTGGCGGCCATGCCGGCGGCCAGACTGTCGAGTACGCCGCTGCCGACTTTAGCCTGAAACTCTCCGGTAAACAGGCTTTCATGCTCTGTGCGCGGGTCGAAGGTGATGACCCCCTGGCCGTGATAGACGGCCAGATGCGCCGCCAGGCGCGTCGGCTCGTCGTAATCGGCCCAGAAAGGGGGTTGGAGGGCAAAGCCCATCATCGCATCGCCGAGGAAGCCTTTGTAGATGATTTGGGCGTACTCCGCCTCCTCTTCCAGCGTCGCCAGGGCGTGGAGGTTGACGATGTTGCCCTGGCCGTCGGTGATGCGCACGGCGTTTTCGGCCATGTCGAGGAGAAAATCGGGGCGCAGGGGGAAGAAGTGGTGCTGTGTGCCGACTTGTTTGGCGATGTCGTGGGCGTAACGGCCGTCGTCGCAGCCGGGAATGCCCCAGGTGAAGGTGTGGAGGGTTTGCGGGGTCGCCTGGGCCAATTCGGCCAAAATCATGCGCGAATCCAGGCCGCCGCTGAGCAGCACGCCCAATGGGGAACCGTTTGCCTGCCGCTTCACCGCCTGGCGGAATAGGTCGGTGAAGGTTTCGATGTAATGGCTCTCCGGCAGAAGTTCGATCTGTTCCGGGTAGCGCAACGTCCAATAGCGCCTGAAGCGAATATCGCCCTCTTCGGCGATGAGCAGGGTGGCCTGGGGTAGCAGGCGGGCTGCTTGCAGCAAGGTGCGGTCGTCGAGCAGGTGGTCGAAGGTGAGGAATTGGGCGATGGCCGCGCGATCCACCTCGCGGGGCAGGTCGGGGTCGGCGAGGAGGGCGCGCACGCCGGAGGCGAAGAGCAGGCGGCCGCCTTGCCGGGCGTAGTAGACGGGGTATTGCCCCATCCGGTCGTTGGCGACGATGAGCTTTTGCCGGGGGCGGTCCCAAATGGCGACGAGGAAGCTGCCGTTGAGCGGTTCGGCAAAAGCCTCACCATAGGCTTCGTAGCGGCGCAGGATGAGTTCGGCGTCGTGGTCGGCGCGGCAGGGGTGGCCTTGTTGTTGTAGTTGGTGGCGGAGAACGGCCGTTTCGTACAACTCCCCTTCCAGCAAGACGCAGATGGTCTGCTCCTCATTCCAATGCGGCTGCGGGTCGCCATTGACAATGCCTAAGGTCACTCGCGCCAACCCGACCCCATCTTCCTGGTGGGCTTCTACGCGGAAGCGGGATTCCGGCTCTAAGGCGCGGGCCATTTTTTGCAGAAACGGCCGTTGTTCCTCCGCCAACATCTGTCCAACAAACCCAACCAATCCGGGCATACGTTCCTCCTATACAAGCTACACAAGACCAGACAGGTCTCCGAGACCTGTCTGGTCTATTCTGCCACCTCGTCGAACATCTCGAAGTAGGGCGTACCGGCGAAGCTGGCTTTGAGTTCGTCAAAGTTCAGGACCACTTCGCGCAGATCATCGCTGGTGTGCTTTTTCGTTTTGCCCTGCACGGCCACATCCGGCACGCCCAGGAAGGCAAAAATCTGCTTTAACATGCCTTCTTTATCCGCCTGTAAATCCTCGTATTGGATGCGCATTTGGGGCAATTGCAGACGCTCCACGTAGGCTGCCAGGGCATTGTCGGCCTCTTCGCGTTCCCGGACAAATTGATGGAACTCGGCCAGGTCTACCGTCATCGGCGGTTGGCGGTCTGATTCTTGGTACAGATTCCAGTTACCGGTGGCTTCGTGGAGCCGACGGGCGTTGATACGAGAGACCACTGCTTTGATCCGGTTGCGCCGATACATGTAGAGGATTTTGACGTTTTTCTCGCGTAGCAGCCGAGTAAAGCCGTCTAAATCCAACACGTCTACCAGCTTTGTTTTGAAGCCAATGGCCCCGACCTTGCTGACCAGGGCAGGCGTCCAATGGTCGTTGGCCCAGGCCAACTGCTCCTCGGCGGTTTGCCCCTTTTGTTTCATCACGGCGAAGCGCTCGAAGACGGTTTCGACATCGGGATGCTCTTGGAGAAGGGTGGTCATGTAGGTGCTGCCATCGCGCTCGACGAAGAGGATGACAAAGGGGGTTACTTGCGGGCGTAGAAAGATTGAAGCCATGAATGTTGGGTCTCCTTGTGTAGCTAGAGCTAGAGCTAGAGTGTAGAGTGTAGAGATAGAGGTATGTTTTATCTGCTTGCTTTTGCTTTTGCTGTGGTTGGGCGCAGTAGGATGGAGAGGGCGCCGCGGTTGAGCAGCCAGCGGGGATGATAGGTGAGGGCCTGGAGAACGGCCGTTTTCGCCTGCCCCCTTTCCCCAGCCCCATCCGCCTGGAACGCTTGCTGCATGGCAATCTCTGCCAGGTCGCGGCGGCGGCGGCGCTGTAAAACTGCCAGTTCCGGCGGCAAGTGGTGATAGATGCGGTCCAAATAGGCCATCGGATCGGCGATCTTCGGCAGTTCGGTCCAGCCGCGCATGATCCCGGCCAATGCGGCCGCCTCGTCGGCCAGCAGATGGGGGTCCAACGTTGCGGCCTGCCGCAGATGCTCCTGCGCCTCGGCGACTGCTTCCGGCAGACGATACGCCTGGGCGGCGGCGCGTAAATGGGCGCGGCTGTAGGCCCGCCCTTTCATCGCTTCCCAGTTCGGGGGTAGGTCGGGGCGGGCAAAAAAATTGTCCAGCACGGCGAAGGTGGCGGTTGTCATCTGCCGGCCGTCGCGGGTCATCTGGTCGCGGTGAAAGCGGTAGAGGGAGACGGGATGGGCCACGTAACCCATTTCACAACCGGCCAGCGCCAGCCGCAGCCACATATCCCAATCCTCATATGAGCGCAGCGTCTCATCAAAGAAGCCGACGCGCTCCTGCCAGTCGCGGCGCAGTAACATGCTGCCCACGTGCAGCGGATTGCCGAGCAGGAGGTGGGTGGGGTCGGCCGGCAGCGGCTTGTCGAACAGTTTGCCGATTGGCTGGCCGGTTTCGTCTACCGGCCTGGCCTGGCCCGCGACAAAACCGAGAAACGGCCGTTTCTGCAATTCGTCCAGCAAAATGGTCAACTTCTCCGGCAGAAACAGGTCATCAGAGTCGAGATAGGTCACAAAGTCGCCCGTTGCGTGGCGAATGCCCGTGTTGCGCGCGCCGGAAAGTCCGCGATTTTCCTGGTAGATGTAGCGCACGCGAGGGTCGGTGAACTGTTGGGCCACCTGCGCCGTCTCATCGATAGAGCCATCGTCCACAACCAGCACCTCTACATCGGGGTCGGTCTGGTTGAGGGCGCTCTGCGTCGCAGCGGCCAGGTAATGGCCTTGATTGTAAGCGGGGATGATGACGCTGACTTTGCTCATGGCGGTTATTGGGGCGGCCTGTAAAGCCGCCCGTCGGCGGTTTCTGCCTGGACCACCAGGTCGAGGTCGCTGATGAGTTCGTCGGCGGTCGGCAG
>CAYONK010000031.1:0-10031 GCA_964405285.1 uncultured Ardenticatenaceae bacterium | reverse complement strand
AGCGTGGGGATGCGCAGAGTGGTGAAGTAGGCCACTGCGCCCTGCTCTTGGGTCAGCCAGCCGCGCAGATCGCCCATTTCGGCGGCGTATTGGCTGTTGGCCTGCTGCGTCACGCTCTCAAATTTGCGGGGTAGGCGCAGCACCGGCCGGCCGGTGTGGATATTGATCGGCTCCGGGGCGTTGGCGAAAAGGAGGGTCGCTTCATCTAATTCGGCGATGGCCTGGATGAGGGGCGACTGTTGCCAGGCCAGGCTGTTGAAGCCGATGCCCTGCTGGTAGCCCTGCCGCAGCCAGGCGGCGCTTTGTCGTATCTGGCCAACGGCCAGGAGGAGGGCCAGCGCGAGCAGTGGGGCAAGCTGCCATCTTGGGCGAGAGGCGGTTTGCCAGAGGGTGGCGATGGCGTGGATGAGCAGCAGCAGCAAGGCGACGTGAAGCGGCGAGAGGATGCGGTCGTCTAGCGGGGTGTTGGCGTCGAAGAAGGAGATGGAGAAGAGGAGGAAGGCCGGGTAGATGAGGGTGAAGAGGAGCAGCAGCCAGAGGAGAGGATGGGACAACGGCCGTTCCCCCCGCTGGCGATAAATCAGAAAAAGCGACGCCCCCAGGGGCAGCAGCAGCGCGGCCAACAGGCCAAGTTTGACCACCGTAGGCAGGCTGTCGGGGATGAGGAACCAGCCGACAACGCTGTTCAGCCCTTGTTGCAGTTGCTCCCGGCCAATCGGATGGAAGAATAGGGTGCGGATGGTGCCGCCGCTGCCGCGGCTGCGCAACAGCCAGAGGAGGAAGGGCAGGACAGCCAGGAACCCAAACAGTAGGGTGTGGAGCAGGCGGGCGCGCCAGGGGCGGTTGGGGTAGAGGAAGAGGGCGAAAACGGCCGTTGCCAGCAAAGCGGCCCCGGCGTAGCGCGTCAGCAGGGCCAATCCCAGGCAAAGCGCCGCCAGTAGCAACAGCGGCCAGTTGCCACGCTCCAGAAACAGGGACAGGCAGGCAAGCCCGGCGAAGCCCAAAAAGAGAAAGAGTGCCTCGGTCCAGGCCATGCTGTGCAGGCTGAACAACGCCGGGGAGATGAGCAAGAAGAAGGCGGCCGCCAGCGCCCAAACTGGCCGCCCTGGGTGGAGCAGCCAGAGCAGCGCCCCGGCCAGGAGGATGTTGGCGGCGAAGAGGAGCAGTTGCAGCCAACGCGCCCCATCGAGCGGGTCCGGTCCGGGTCGGGCCAACAGGCCGAGCAGCAGAGGATAGAAGGGGGCGTGATGGGCCAACGGACCATTTATCTCGCTGCCAAAGGGGACGGTCAACCCTAGTCCCTGGTTGTAGTTGCGGGCGGCGGCGACGTAGACGGCCGAATCGGGAGACAGCCCCACGCCCCAGCGAGTCGCAGCCAGCAGCAACCCGGCGCCGATTAGGGCAAGCAAGAGGAGGGAGAGGGAGAGGGGGAAACGGCCGTTTATACCCTTCTCTCTCAATGGTGTTGGCGACGACTCAGGCATGGGAATCAGGTGCGGATAATGCCGTGCTTTAAGATAACGTAAATGGCGCGCACGCCATCTTTCCAGTTGATTTTTTTGCCTTCGGCATAGGTGCGGCCATAGTAGGAGATGCCCACCTCATAGATTACAAAGTCGCGGCGGGCGATTTTGGCGGTGAACTCCGGCTCAAAGCCAAAGCGGTCCTCCTTGAGGGTGATAGCTTCGACCACCTCCCGTTTGAACACCTTGTAGCAGACCTCCATATCGGTGAGATTGAGGTTGGTGAACATGTTGGAGAGCAGGGTGAGGAATTTGTTGCCCAGCGAGTGCCAAAAGTAGAGAACGCGGTGCGACTCGCCACCGGCGAAGCGAGAGCCATAAACGACATCTGCTTTGCCGTCCAAAATAGGGGCCAGGAGCTTGGGGTACTCTTCCGGCTCATATTCCAGATCAGCGTCCTGGATAATGATGATGTCGCCGCTGGCCTGTTGGAAGCCGGTGCGGAGGGCGGCCCCTTTGCCCCGATTTTGTGGGTGGAGGATGACGCGCGCGTTTTGGCTGCCGTCGAGCTTCGCTAAAAAGTCGCGTGTGCCATCGGTGGAGCCGTCGTCTACGATGACGATCTCGCGGGGGAAGGGCAGCGAGACGGCATTGACCTTTGCTAAGATCTCCTCGATGGTGTTTATTTCGTTGTAGCAAGGGATAACAATGGATAGCTTCATGATTCCTTCTCATTCAGGGCTGTTGGATAAAGATCGCGCACGCGGAACTGGGCTTCCAGGTCAGCAATACCCCGCGCGCCATTCCCGCCCGTGACGACAAAATCAAGGGCGCGGTCGAGCCGATCATAGTAGCGGGTCAGGTCTTGGTAGGCGGCGTTGATGCCCAAGTAGTAGGTTCCGCTGACGAGATTGGCGTTAATTTTGAACTCGATAACGGCCGTTTCCCCTGCGGCGAAGTCTGGCGTGTTCAATTCAGCCCAATTGGTCGTGTAATCATAGACCACATGGGCGTCCGGGGTTGTGATGCGGCAGGCGAAGACTGGCGCGAAGACGGGTTTGTTTGCTTTGAAATGGAAGCGGACAACGGCCGTTTCCCCAGACTGCAAAGCAAAAGTAGGCTCGCCATCGGCGCGCAACAATTCCACCTTCTCAATCACCGCGTCGTGGGTCATAATTCGCTGGCTGATGCCTTCTTCTAACTCTCCATTTGCCGACGCGCTGAACTCAACCGCTGCCTGCCGCACGATGTTTGAGTACTCGGCTGTTGCTTCAGCCGTTGGACCAAAATAGGCAGGGCGTCCCCGGTACATCACAATACAACGCTGGCATACCCTTTGCACCGCGCGCATGTTATGAGAGACAAACACGAGCGAGGTTCCTTTTTCCAGCATTTTAACCATGCGATCATAGCATTTTACCTGGAAGGCCATGTCGCCAACGGCTAGCACCTCATCCACCAGGAGGATGTCCGGGTCTACGTGGGCGGCCACGGCAAAGCCGAGGCGGGCATACATGCCAGAGGAGTAACGCTTTACAGGCGTGTCTAGGTACTTGCCGATCCCGGCAAACTCGACAATCTCATCGAACCGGCTGGTGATCTCGGCGCGGCTCATGCCGAGGATAGTGCCGTTGAGATAGACATTTTCTCGGCCGGTCAGCTCTGGGTGGAAGCCGGCGCCAAGTTCGATGAGGGCGGAGAAACGGCCGTTCATCCGAATTTCCCCACTGGTTGGCTTTGTCACTTTGGAGAGCAGTTTCAGAATCGTCGTTTTTCCCGCCCCATTTGGCCCGATAATCCCTAAGGACTCACCCGGTTTCAGGGAAAAACTCACGTCATTGACTGCCCAGTGAAACCGGTCTTCCTGATCACGGCTGCGACGAGAAAGCAGAGATTTGATGCTAAGCGGGGCCTGACCAATACGATACCGCTTGGTGACATGATTGACTTGAATTGATGGTTCCATATACGTTTTCTACAGCACTCGTAACCGTTCAGCTCCTCAAGACCTGAGGTTTTGGCGAGCCTTCAGAGGGTCCGAGGCAATATCTTAGATGACATCAGCAAATTTAAACTCGACTCGCTTAAAAAACCAATAGCCGATCAGCAGGATAACAAAGGCAACAATTACTGACAACACAAAAGAGGATTCCGGGGCTGTGCCGTTCAGCATGACCGAGCGGTACCCCTCAATGACGCCAGCCATCGGGTTCAAGAAATAAAAAGGACGGAATCGTTCCGGCACAACAGTCACCGGGTAGATGATCGGCGTTGCGTAAAACCAAAGTTGAATTACCAAAGCGATCAGGTGACGAATATCCCGATAAAAAACATTTAACGCCGCGCCTATCAACCCCAGACCCAAAGCAAGTGAGAGTTGCACAACCAGAATAACGGGCAAATAAAACCAGGTTGTCTGAAAAACAGGCAAGCCATAAAAAAGCATTAGCACAATTAATAAGGCGTAGGCGATTAAGAAGTCTAAAACACGGGCGAGCAAGGCGGAGATGACCAAGATTTCTCGCGGGAAAAAGATTTTCCCGACGATATTCATGTTGGTGACAACAGACTCCACCATGTCGGCGAGTGAGGTGGAAAATAAGAGCCAGGGAACCATTGCCGTATAAGAGAATATCGGATAAGGGATGGTTCCTGTATCCACCGGAATGAAGTAGGAGAAGATTATGGAAAAAATTGCTACTGTGGCCAGAGGTTGCAATATCGCCCAAAAACCACCTAAAACAGATTGCTGATACCGGGCGCGAATAATGCGCATAGACCAGGCAACGAGCAGGTCTCGATGCTTAATAAGTTCTGGGACAGGAATAGATTGCATGAACATCCTCGTAGTATATCCAGGTTTGTCCGACGCTGGAGCGGAGTGTCTTTGTAGCTTGCTTATTTGTGGCGTCTACGGAAGTGATTTATGCCGGAAACAGCCACAATTAACAAGAAGGAAGTGAATATACCCAGGTAAAGTGGGGCCGCAAGATTACCATCGGTTGTGCTTGCGCTATTTACCAGGTTTTCTGGAGTATCAGGAAGTAAAGCGACGGTGGGGTCGACCTCGGATTCTGCGGCATCCACCGGGGCGGGTTGTGTTGGCAGGCCTTGTGACGGAAAAGCTGTTGTGGTGTTGGGGGCATCCAAAAGGATGTAGGTGTACCAGGCCCCTGTCAGGTAATCTCTGGGGACATTGTTCCACCAGGTAGCCATGATGGTGTTGCCCTGGGTAACAATAGCCTGTGGAGCGCTCGGATCATATACGTCGGTTCTGGGGCCAGAGGTGATGGGGGTCAGTTCGCCCCAGCGCTCGCCCAGCCAGATGGCGTGCCACATGCCATGGATGCCTGGGTCGCCGATACGGCTGCCGGTGATCAGGTGGATTGTGCCGCTGCTGTCTTTGAGGAGGACGGGGTTTTCGTATTCACCAATGTGGGGAAACGGCCGTTCTACCCCCAACCACGTCTCGCCACCATCCAATGAGCGCCGCATAAAACGGGCTGCCGGGAACCCATCCTGGTAAACAACCAATAATTTGTCCCCATCGTCAATGATGGCAGGCCAATTGGCCGAATAATCATTCCCTTCGCGTTGCGCCAGGAGATATGGTTTCGACCACTGCCCGCCCACTTGCTCCAGACGACTGTAATACACTTCATCCCCCACGCCTAAGGCGTTAGTTACGCTCCAAACAGCGTGCAAAATGCCATCGTCAGCCAACAGCAGCCGGATAGACCAGGGCCACAATTCATCGCTGTATGTGAAAAAGAATGGCTCAGGCAAGGACCAGTTTACTCCGCCATCTTCGGAATAAGTGACGTATAGGCCAGGCCCGGTCAGCCTGTGCTTATCCTGCCCTTGAAAAACGACGATCATCATGTCTTGGCCGTCGCTAACCAATGCCCCGTTGAACAACGGTCCGCCGTTGAGGGCAATAGGCTCTGGCGTTGACCAACCTGCGGCTTTGTTTGCTTCTGCCGCCGGGGCAAACGTGTAATAAACAGTGGCGCCTTCCGTAAAACCGGAGTAATAAATCAGGTGGATGACGTTTGACTCATCTACGTATGCCCCAAAAAGCCCCATTGCCTCGCCTGGCGCCGAAGCCAGTAAGATGGCATTCGCGTTGCTCCAGCCCCGATCGCGCGACCATTGCTGATATACGACAACCTGGCCCCAATCCACATCTGCTTCTGCGTTGAAAGCGTGAATGACGCCATCTGGCCCGGCTGCCAGAAGAGGAGCGCGGCTGATTCTGTCGTAATTAGGAATTTGCCGGATGGGTGTCCAGGAAGAAAATTGCGGCTGAGCGGAGGCGTCTCCTGCGGATGCGAGCAGGAAGAGCATTATGGTTATCAGCCAGCCGAGAATAACAGGTCGCATGGAAGCTCCAAACGCTTAACGCTCACGCTTTTTATAGCGAAGAAAGCCGACAGCAAAAACCACGAGAACAAGCAGCAATGCAGGTAATATCCCTAGCATTAGATTTCTGATCGGCGCGTTTGTGCCAATAGGGCCGGCCTGAAGCAGTTGGCTCGGCACCGGTGTGGGTTCAGGAGTTGCTGCCTCTTCTGATTCTGACGCTGGCGGAATAACGGGTTCAGGTGAGGTGGAGGTTGGTTCAGCCACCGCTGTGGGTGGGGTGGGGAGTGACGACTCAGGCAAATCTAGCAGTCGCTCGGAGAACAGGAGGACGCCTTCTGGCTCACCCGTTTCGTTGTTGGGTCTGGACCCAATCAATGAGATGACAAAACGGCCGTTTTCCGCAATTGCCGTCCTTAAAGCAGAGATGGTTGTTAACCAGGTTGGCAGCGCGAGGGTTTGCTCAACTTGCCAAAACTCATCTGCCCATAACCACGTCTGGAGTTGCAAATTGCCCGATTCACCGAAGGTTTGTAAGCCGTGGAGATGGGTGGCCGGATCAATCACCGCATCTGCCAAGCTGTCCGGGTCGCCCGCGCCTGTCAGACGCGCCGGTTCTAGCCAGGTTTCGCCCCCATCATCGCTAAGGCGATGCCAGAGATAAGCCTGTCCTTCTTGTTCCGCTTGCCAGAGAGCCGAAGGCCCCGGACCGTCCGCAACCAGAATGCGGCTCCAGGTGATGCTCCCTTCCGCCACTAATTGAGGCTCTGTCCAGGTTCTCGCCTGATCTTCGGAGCGCATGTAATGGAGGCTGGTGGCTCGACCGCCGGGCAGCGTGTAGCGAGGGAAAAGCAGGTGGAGACTTTCATCTGGAGCAAGGACTAACGTTGAGTCAGCGACCATGTCCCATTGCTCGGCTACCGCGTCGAATACACGCACCGGTTCGCCCCAGGTCAGGCCATTTTCGTCAGAAATGGTCAAGAGATATACGCCTCGTTCTTCGTTCAGCGAAAGGGCGTAATGCAGCAGTATCTGGCCGTCAGGTTGGACGACGAGACCCGGGTCGGTAACGGCCGTTTCCCGGCCTAACACTGCGCGTGGCTCTGCCCAATCGGAAGGAAAGGCCGCTCTAGAAATCGCTGCCTGACTGAAGAATAAGTCTCTGGCCTGGTAATCGCGCCAGACAAGCAGCAAGTGGTCATCAGCGATCACGGCAGCCGCTATTTGGTCAATCGTTCCTGCCGCAACCGGAGCCGGCCGAGACCATGAACGGCCGTCCCACGTCGCATGATAGATCACGTTGCCGGTAATGGACCGTCCGGGATAAGCCTCTGCCAACCAGAAAGCGTGAAAGTCGCCAGAAGCGGTTGGCAGCAACGTTAACGACAACAAGTCTGACCCATCGCTAAACACAGGCTCCGGCCTGCTCCAGACAACTGGCTCTCCGGTGCTGACAGACCAGGCAGATACCCCGCCGCTTTGCTGGCTGATGACCCAAACGTCCTGCGCGGCAATAGTTCGTCCGCAGCCAACAACGACCAGGTTTCCCAGGCTGTCCACCAAAAACTGATGGCAGCCCAGGACTACGTTACGGTAAGTGACCGGATCGCTGAACGAGGTTAGGGTTTGTTGTGGGATTGGGTCGTACCAACGGCCGTTTTCCCAGACCTGTATGTACATGGTCGTGTCAACCTGAATTGCCAGCAGCAAAAGGTTATCATCACCCCAGAGCAGCGTGTGCCCGGTAGGGCAGCTACCTCCGGCGGCGAACGCGCTCTCGCGTTCCGACCAGGTGCGGCCGCCATCGTCTGACCATTGATGGTACAGGCGGCAGCTCTCCTGGTCGTGCTGGGCGCGCCAGACCAGGTGAAGCGTCTCGCCACGCGCTACAATCGCGCCAGCCCCTGGCCCGACCGCAGCCGGATTATCCTCCGGCATGCGCCTATCCACTGTTTGCACCCCAGGATCCCACGTGTTTCCACGGTCGGAGGAAACGGACACCAGAAGCTCTTCTAAGACGGGGTTGTCCCACAAGACGGCCGTTGTATTGCCGCTGCTGACGATTTGTACGTGAGCTTGCTCTGAGGATACTGTGCGCAGGTAATTGGAGGTATATAAGGGAATGGCTTCTGCCCAACTCAGCCCGCCATCATCGGAATAGCGATAAGAAATGCCGGTTGTTGCCTGAGCAGCGTCTGTTGTGCCTATGTAGGCGAGGTGTAAACGGCCGTCTTCTCCTGCCACCAGATCAGCCCCGCGCGCGGATGAAGCCAACACACTGATTGGTGACCAACTATCCTGCGCTGCCACCTCTGTTAGGGAGGCACGGCTGTAAACCAACCTGGCTTCATCATCCAACCAGGCTGCATGAAGCACGTTTGCGCCATCCACCCGCAGTAAAGGCTGGTAAAACCCGGCAAAATCATCATCATTTACCACTGGGCTAAACGGCGGATCTGTAAAAGGGACAGACACTCGTTGCGGTTCAAGCCAACTCTCGCCTTCCTGGCGCATCAAAGTGTAACCACTTTGCCGGTCTTGCCAGAAAAAGTATAGATCGCCAGTCGCGGAGACGATTGCGGTGGGTTCGGTAGCCGTGCCAGAGAGGGAAACGTTCCAGGGAGGCGCCCACTCAACATCGCCAGATTGCGCGGCAACGGGCCACGAACTGTTCCCTAAAACCCCCAGCAGACAAACTGAAAGAAGCAAGAACAGTTTCTGAGTGCGATGGCTACCCATGAGGAGAAGAGAATTCATACATATCCAACATAAAGTACTTGATACAAGACTCACGGCGCTTGAAGGCAGCATCCAGGCGTCATCTTAGCATAAACGTCAGCGTTAGATTATTGATATGGCAACTTACGATAGCTCTTTCGCCACAGCTAGCTGCCCTTCGCTGCGCCAGCCGGTGCGCAGGCTTCTTTAAGGTGGTCCAGGCGTAGCGGAGCAACAGGAGTTGACCTGGGAAATCTCAACCCGGTCCCCCCGATTCCCCTTGCATCTCAAGTTAAATATGAGAGAATCATAAGCGGGATAAGTCTAATCCTATCTGGCGTGTCGTTCACAAAATAACCCACTGGCGTGATGTTGCTGGCAAAACGGCCGTTTTGCCCACTGTTCCATCACCTGATTGGTACGTGTTTAACTGCTTTCAAAATACTTGCCCCGCAGCCCGCAACACGTTCATCCCCCCTCACATGCTTGAAAGCAGCCAAACTGCGCCTCGCGCATGGATTATCACAACATGAAGATAAAAAGTAAAACTACAAAGGAGGTGACATAAACCTTTATTGTTTGATGGCATAAATCTATTCCTGTATTGTTTTAGTTGACCTGCGACTTGCCCATTCTGATGTGAAGTCGCAGGAACGGTCTGGTGTGGTTTATCCTTGCTCGGCTGCCCAGACATAGTAGTTGAAGGAGAAAAGATGAAAAACATTTGGAAAGCGATAGCAGTCATTGGGTTACTCTCCCTGGTTGTGCTGTCTATCACACAAAGCACCTTACCGGCTGTCATCGCCCAAGGCACTACGGGCGAAACGGCAGCGCAAAAAACTCTCGTCGAAGTCGAGCCAGAACTCCTGGCTCGTTTCGCCAGAGGGGAAGAACCAAGTTACCTCATCTACTTCCATGACAAAGCAGACCTCTCCGCCGCCCACGACATGGATTGGGAAGCGCGTGGCTGGTACGTTATGGGAACGCTACAAGCCGCCGCAGAAGCTTCTCAGAAAGAAGTGCGGGGCTATCTCGAAGGCCAGCGCGTGCCGTATCAGGCATTCTGGATTGACAACCTCATCGTGGTGCAAAGCTCCGATTTCGATACCCTAAATGGCCTGTTGAACTTCACGGAAATTGCCCAAATTCGCGCCGAGGTGGAAAACTTCCTCATTGAGCCGGAAGAAGCATCACGACAGGGCAGCATCGAATCCATCTTTGCCCCCGAACCCAACCTGGTCCAGGTAAAAGCCACCGATACCTGGGCTTTGGGCATTCGCGGCCAGGGGACCGTCATCGCCAACATTGACTCTGGCGTCCGGCACACCCACGAGGCTCTCGTTAACCAATACCGCGGCAACCTGGGCGGCGGCAACTTCAACCACAACTACAACTGGCTCGACCCCGATGGCGGCAGCGCTGTTCCCATTGACGGGAACGGGCACGGCACCCACGTCATGGGTACCATGGTCGGCTACGATGGCGGGG
>CAYONK010000030.1:9182-14507 GCA_964405285.1 uncultured Ardenticatenaceae bacterium | reverse complement strand
GTGAGCGGGTAGGTTTTGTAGTCCGTGGTTCGTGGTTGGGTTGGGGAGGGAAGGTGGAAATGGCGTGGGTTTTTGCCGCCAGGTAGCCGGTTTTCTCATTTGCTTATTTGCCCGTATGCGGTATTATTTAGAACATGCGTGCTAATCTTGATTTGTATGCTTACGCCGACGACCTGTCTGATCATCAATTTGAAGTGGATGATTGGCCGGAAGAGGGGTATGACGAAGCATATGGCTATGCTTATGAGGTTGATGCTTATGGTCAGGCCTATGCTTATGGGTATCCTGCGCCTCGCCCGCGCCTGATTGATTATCTGAATAGCCAGACAGTGGTGTTTGGGCTGCTGTTGCTGGTGTTTGGGTATGGGATGTTCCAGAGATCAACGGCCGTTTCCCCCCCACACCCCGTTACCCAAGAAATGAGCCTACCCAGCGCTCAGGCAGCCCCCCCTACGCCCGCCGCACCCAATCTCACCCTCGGAGGCGATGCCCTGACGGTGGTCGCCCCTTACACCACCTATTGGGTCACTCAGGGCTTGCATGGCTATTCCTACGGGCACATGGCGATTGATCTGGCCGCCGGCCGGGGCGAGCCGGTGCTTTCTCCGATCAACGGAACCATCACCGCCTCTTACCTGGACGAATATGGCAACACAACTTTGATTATTGAAAACGAGGTCTATACCGTCACCATGCTACATGGCGAATACAGCGTGGCGGTGGGTGAAAAGGTAAAAGCGGGGCAGCAAGTTGGTGTGGAAAGCAACAAGGGGTATACGATGGACATGGCCGGTAATCTATGCCACAACCGGGAATGGTGCGGCAACCATACCCACCTCAATATCTACGACAAACGGATTCGCTCGAATGTGAACCCGCTTGATTTTCTCAACGAGTAGAGAACAACTGGAGATTGGAGATTGGAGCCAGTGCAATCTCCAATCTCCAATCTCCAAATCCTAATCCTCACGCTGCCAGTAAATGTAGCCAATTCCGGCGATCAGGACGAGGCCGATGGCCAGGGCCATCGCGCCGATGCCGACCATCTGACCTAAATCTGCTGCCGTGTTATCGGGCGGCGGCGTGGCAAGCGGGGCCAGGGCGGCGATGGTCTGCGCCGTTGGGGTGGAGGTTGGGTTGGGTAACGAGGGCGTTGCGGAGGCGGGAACGGCCGTTGCCGGGGGCGGCGTCATCGTCCAGGTTGGCTCCGGGGTCGGTGTCACCGTTGGCGTCGGCGGCACAATCAGCAACTCCTGCCCGATAAAAATCATCGCCGAGTCGGCGAGACCGTTGAAGTTCAGCAACTGTTCCAGCGACAGCCCATAGCGTAAAGCCACCCCCCACAACGTGTCGCCGCTGCGCACGATGTGGGCCAACTGCGGGGTCGGGGTCGGCGGCGGCTCCTCGCCCGGCAGCAGGCGAATCTTCACCTCCTCTCCGGGCTGCAAGGTGTCTTCCATTTCCATCTGATTCAGCCACAAAAACTCAGCCAGATTGATGTTGTAATTGGCGGCAATCACCCAGGCCGACTCTCCGCGTCTGACCCGGTGCGTTGCCGGAGGCGTCGGCGTCGGCGGTGGCTCCTGCCCCTCCGCCAGGACGATCAGCAGTTCGTCGCCCGGGTTGATGGTGGCGTTTTCCCCCAGACTATTGTAGAGCATGATTTGGGCGATGGTCACTTCATAGCGGGCGGCGATAGCCCACAAAGTATGCCCATTCCCCACCACGTGCCAGACCGAACCATCGTCACGCGGTGCGCTGACAGGGATCGGTTCGACGAAGAAGGGGATGTTCAGGTAGGTCACTTCGTCGGTGCGTTGGGCGGCCGGTGGAGCGCTGTCCGGCCGGCCGACGACCAGAACGTAGAAATTTTGGTCGTGCCCCTGGGCAAAGCCTACGCCGGCTTCGGTGTAGCGCGGCGAGATCATGGTGTTGAAGTGGACAGAGCTATTGCGCCACCAGGCGATGCCTTGCTGCGGCGTGAGCCGCGTGCCGCCCACGATGTTTTCGGTGACGTAGCCGGGGTAGCCGACGGCGTTGGCCCGGGTTTGTGGCGAGGATCCGCCCGCGCCGGTGTGGCTGTAAATGGCGGTTTCCGCCATCCAATTGGCGTGATTTTGCGCAGCGGCGGCCAGGGTCGGGTTATAGGTGTAGCCAGGTAGCCCGTAGGAGGCGCGCAGGTTATTGACCAGGTTGAGGATTTCGCCGGTGGGGGATTGGGCTATAACGGCCGTTGACCCGCTCATGCTCCCCGCCGCCAGCAAAACAATGGTGAAAATTATCACCCATGCGATTCGACGTAACATACTGGAACTATAGCAAGATTGGCCTGACTGTTCAAATGGGGGGATAACGGCCGTTTTCCTAGGCGGTTCCCTCCGTCCCATCTCCTGTGTAGTACAAAATTCCTACCATGCCACGTTCCAATTTTTCGTGTATTCGTGCATAATGTGGATATTTTATGTTAGATAGCGACGTAAGCTAACCGTAGTTCATCCAAGTGAATAAGGAACGTGGATGAAACAACCTCAGTTTTGTGAGTGTTTGGTTTTCGTTCCTAAGGAGTAAGCTGTTATGGCGCTGCCAATGGCGAAAAACAGTTTATACGGCGTGATGAAGTTGAAGACGCTGTGTGTCGGGGGCCAGTTTGGCCAACCACCGGCTGCTGGTCAGATGGAGCAGTTTCCGGCTGTGGTTTTGCGCCAGACCAACGACTTCCGCTTCTTCGTGGCCGGATCGTTCGAGAAAGCGCTCCGCCTCATTGCTCAGGACCAGGACATTGACCTGGTGTTCGTTGATGCGGATTACGACTTGCTGCCGGAAATTAACATGTTCATCACTCAGGCGGGCGAAATTCGCCCTAAACTGCCGGTGATTGTCTTCACCAGCGCAGTAGACGACCGGATGCGCTACCTGATGCGCGAAGGCGCGGCCTGGCATTTCAACAAACAAGCGCCACAGTTGTTCCAATTGAGCGAACAGATCCAAAAGCACGTTTTCTCCCCCGTTGCCTGGCCCGATATTTTCTCCCGCTATGCCAGCGACGCCGTGAAACCGCGCATCGAGCCGGGGTTGAGCGCCTCCGATTTGGTGGCGCTCAGCCAGAATCCTGAGGAGCGCTATATTGTGAAGCGACTGTTTGCCGCCAGCGACGTGGTCCAGATTTTTCGCATGGACGATGGGTTTAGCGGTTCGCGCATTTACCGGGTAAAACCGACCAACGAACTACGCCGGATTTTGAAGATAGACGCCGCCGACCGTCTGGAAATGATCCAAGAGAAGCAAGACAGCCTGATTCAGCCGCGCCTGAATCAGCGGGTGGGACAGATTCAGGGGCGTATGGTGCATGGGCGGCATTTGGCAGGAGCCTGTTATGCCCTGGCCGGTTCACGGCGTGATGCTGTCACGTTGACCCAGTTCTTGCAAGATCAAAACCGGCTGCGCCGGGAATTGATTGATGGGCTGCTTAAGGAATTGCAGACGAGCCTGGAGCAGCTTTATATCGGCAGTAGCGATTGTGAACTGCGTTATTGGGCGCCGCTTTACTCGCGGGTGCTGCCGCCACATCTCACGCTGGCCGATGCGGTTTTGGTTGAGCCGGAAGCGGCAGAGGAAACAGATTTCACTCTGTTGGCGGAGGAGATTAATACGCTCTCTTCCGTGCCCGGTAACAGCAAGTTGCAGGCCATCCATCAGGCTGTGCGCCAGGGCGAAACACCGACGGTGACGTTGGGCAATTTCGAGGTGGCCGAGCTAGATACCGTCAATGGCGTGATTTATTTG
Source organism: uncultured Ardenticatenaceae bacterium (assembly GCA_964405285.1). Taxonomy (GTDB): domain Bacteria; phylum Chloroflexota; class Anaerolineae; order Promineifilales; family Promineifilaceae; genus Leptovillus. The sequence goes on along the minus strand of CAYONK010000030.1, from coordinate 10,724 downwards.
CATGACGATTTGTTGGCGCGTTACCCAGCCGTGCCGCTGTTGAAGAGCAAAGAGCATCCAATTCTGCGCTTTAAGGTCGGCTTTGCGGAAACGGAACGGGAACTGTTGACCCATCCGCTGATCCGCCGGGGGAAGCGGGTGACGGTGCGGGGGCGGGCTGTGGCGACGCAAGAGACGATATTGGCCGACAATATAACGGCCGTTACCAACCACCCCTTCAGCTACGACTCCGACACCTTCCAACTGGGCGGCGCTCGCTTCATCTCGCCCGTCAGCAACGCCCGTTTTCTCCTGTGGGAAGTGGGCCGGGAAGATATGATCGTGCCCATTCCGCAGCTTTCGCCGGTCGTCCACGGCGATTTCAACACCACCAACATCCTGGTCGAAGCTGGCGACAGCGGCGTCTCTGTCTGGTTGATTGATTTTTCCGACGCCCGGCCTGGTCACATCTACTTCGATCTGGCCAAGCTGGAGATGGAATGCCGCACCCACGTCCTCTACCGCCTCTACAAAGAGATGATAGACGAGGGCTTGTGGGATGATGAGGTGGCTTTTAAGTTTGCCTTGCTGGTCGAAGAGGTTCTCTGGCAAAGCGCCGACAATGATTTCACCGCGTTTATTGGCAAGCTGCGCGAACATCGGCCGGTTTGGTATGATGCGCTTTATTCGCAGTTTCCGCTGTACGCTGAGAATCTCTTTTATTTCCTCTTCTCGCTGCGCCAGATGGCCCGGCTGCACAGCCCAGAGCGCTTCCAGCACCATTATCCGGTCGCTATCTTTTTCCAGGCGACGGCGGCTTTAAAGTTCAAGGAGCTGAACAATGCCTTGTGGTGGCCCTGGGCCAAGCGCCTGGCGTTGTGCGCCAGCCTGGTAGCGGGTAAACGGGCGGTGCGGGGGGTAGAACGGCCGTTAGAAGTCAGCCGCGCCCTCAATGCCCTGCGCGCCGGCAGCGCCTTTGCCCTCATCACCGTTGGCAGCGGTGAAGACCAGAAATATCTGCTGCAATGGAACCCTAACTGGGACATGTTCAATCTGGTTGGCGGCCGGCTGAGAAACGAAGCGGGCGACCGGGACTCCTTCGCCCGGACTATCCAACGCAAGCTCCTGGAGGAGTTGGGGCTGCACAGCACCCGCGACTATCGCATCGTCTGGGAGTACAAACCCCTCTACCAGCGCCAATTTTCCCAGCGGGAACACGTCTTTAAGGAGTATGAATTCCACGTCTTCAAGATCGAATTCTTGCCCCGCCATCCCCTTACCGCCGAAGAGTATGATTGGTTCGCCCAACGTCTGGCTCCGGATCGGGAGAATATCCTGGTCTCTCGCGGGGAGATCGAGCGGTTGCGCACGCTGTCGAACCGGCAGATTTCTGCAACCACCCGCCTGATTTTGCGCGAATTGGGCGAGATCAAAGCGGAGCAAAGCGATACGCCGACGCCGCTAGAATTTTTGCCAGACAATGGGCGGATTGTGGTCAGCCGGGGCCGGGCGCAATTTTCTGGCGAATTGTACAATCCGCAGTTCGCCGACCTCATCGAAAAC
>CAYONK010000030.1:0-9172 GCA_964405285.1 uncultured Ardenticatenaceae bacterium | reverse complement strand
GCAAACTGGTCGGGCTCTACAGCTATACCGACGTCGCCGACCTCATCGAAAACATGACGCTGGAATTACTGCCCTCGCGAGCCTATGAGGCGGAAAAAGATTCGGCTGTTCTCCAGGTGGCGGCGCTGCATCCGGGGCAGAGCGTGCCGGTGACGCTTTGGCTGCGGCCGCGCGAAAATGAGGCGCGGGTGATGATGCGGGCGACCTATTACGATGCGCGTGGGCATGAACAGCGGCAGATATTGGAAACGGCCGTTCAATTCGACTCCCCCACCCGTTCCGCCTTCCACATAGACAACCCCTACGTCGTCGGCAAACCGCTGACAGCCGCCTCTGAGTCACTCTACATCGGCCGTGAGGACATCTTCCGCTGGATCGAAGAGAACCTGATCGGCAAAACCCAGCCCCATACCCTCATCCTCTACGGCCAGCGGCGCATGGGCAAAACCTCCACCCTTTACCAATTGGTCGGCGGACAGCGCGGCAAGAACATCCGCGAATACCCTGGCTACCCCATCTTTCCCGTCTACATCGATCTGCAACGCCTGGCCGGCTGCCAGATAGCCGAATTCTTCGACCGCCTCAGCCGGGAGGTCAGCCGCAACCTCAGCCGCCGCGACATTGACGTGCCGCCACCCGCCACCTGGTCAGAAAATGGCTCCGTCTACCGCGACTTCGACGATTTTCTTGACCTGGTCGAAGCCAGCCTGCCGCCGAACGGCCTGCTGGTATTGATTATGGATGAGTTAGAGCAACTGCAAGTGAGCATTGAACGCGGCCGTTTGAATCAGGACATTTTGCCCTATTTACGCTCTCTCATGCAGCACCGCAGCCGGATGACCTTCATTCTGGTTGGGACCAATCAACTGGTCGAAGAGTATTGGAGCAGCATTTTCCACGTAGGCATCAGCCAGGAGATCGTGTCGTTGACCCGTGATGAGACGGAACGGCTGATCCGTGATCCGGTCGCCCCGATGATTCAGTATGACGATCTGGCGATTGACCGAATCTGGCTGGCGGCGCGGGGGCATCCTTACTTCAGCCAGCTGATCTGCCATCGCCTGATTAGCGCCAGCAACTTAAGCGGCGACCGGGGCAAAGTGATCTCTCTGGCCGATGTGCGCCGGACGTTTGACCAGATCATTGAGGAAGATGACAGCCATTTGCTCCACCTGTGGAACGAATGCTCGCGTGAAGAGCAGTTGGTACTGGCCGCTCTGTCCGGCGGCTTTGAACAGGGGGAGGAGGCGATAGATCGGCCGGAAATTGCCAACCGCCTGCGCGACACTGACCTGGCGGATGAGTCGCTCAATCACGTTCTGAAGCGTTTGGAGCAGCGCCGCCTGGTAGTTCGGCGGGCGGTGGAACGAGAATTGCAAACGCGGCTGCCGCGCCCTGGCGGCTGGCAGCCGACGCTGATCAGCAAAGATTATACTTACGTGTTGTCGTTTGATTTATTGCAGGGGTGGATTGCCCGAAAACGGCCGTTGGCCTCCCTGCTCGACTGATTGAACACAAAACCTGAAACAACCCTACGCCGAGGAGTAGTCCCTTATGCTTACTTATATTGTCGGCCATCCGATTAAACGCCCGGAGGATTTCTACGGCCGTTCCCAACAAGTCGCCCGCTTCTTCGAGATCGTCGGGGGGGCGCAGGCGCAATCTGTCAGCGTGTTGGGCGTGCGCCGCGCCGGCAAAACTTCCTTCTTACAATACGTCGCCCACCGCGACGTCATGGCCCGCTATCTGCCCAATCCGCGCGACTACGTGATGGTCTACATAGATATCTCCTCCTGCAAAACCCCGGCCGACTTCTACCAGCGGCTGCTCAAAAAATTGGAACGCGGGCTGGGCAATACGCGCCCTTATCCGCTCTGGCAGTCGCCGCCCGGTGAGGCCACCCTTTACGATGTGGAGGCTGTCCTCTGTCAGCACCCGAACCGACGGATCGTCCTGCTGCTCGACGAATTCGACCACATTCGCAGCGGCGCGTTCGACGAAGATTTTCTCAGCGAATTGCGGGCGATGACCGGTGTGTTGGATTATGAACTGGCCTGCGTCACCGCTTCTTACTGGGATCTTTACCAGCTTGGGGCGCACATTGGCCTGCCGCCCACTTCTCCCTTCTATAACATTTTCTACCCGACACCAATTTATTTGCCCGGCCTGGAATTCGCCGAAGTTGAGCAACTGGTGCGCCAGCCAGCCGCCCAGACCGGCCTGCTTTACGTAGATAGCGAGATAGCCGATATTCAGGCTTTGTCTGGCACGCTGCCCTTTTTTGTGCAGGCGACAGCAGCAAAATGGTATGAGATGCGTCTCTATGGGATGCCGCCAACGTATAATGGGCTGCTGTCGCCCTTGGTCACGGCCCTGACCCCGTATTTTGCCCAATGGTGGCGCAGTCTGGGTCGGCTGGAACGGGCGCTGCTGCACAGTCTGGCGACGCTGGCAGAATTTGACGAACGGCCGTTTCCCCCCTCTGAGGTTAATCTGGCACGGCGGCGTCTGCGCGCCTATGGCTTGATTGTGCCGGGCTTGAACGGTTGGATGGTGAATGGCGGCGTTTTTGCCGAATGGCTCCGGTTGTTTGCCAAAATAGAGGCGGGAGGGGAGGAAACGGCCGTTTCCCCACCTCCCTCTCTCATCGAATTACGCCGTTTGCTGCTGGACGCCTTCGATTACGAAGAACTGCGTACCCTCTGCTTCGATCTCAGCCTCGACTTCGACGCCCTCAACGGCGAAGGCAAAGGAAAAGCCGCCAAAGTGCGCGAGATCATCCTCCACATGCAGCGTCGCCCCCAGGGCCTCGAACGCCTCATCACCGCCATCCGCAACGAACGCGGCGCCATCATCTAGAGAGATTGGAGATTGGAGATTGGAGATTAGACCAATCTCCATTCTCTAATCTCTAATCTCCAATCTCTAATCCCCTCTCTTCTCCCGATAATACCCCTCTAGCTCCGCAAAAAAGGCCGACTCCTCCCGGTTGGCCGGGTTGTCCATCAGCGCCGCCACTTCCGCCCCACTGCGCTGCCACGCCGGCCATTCGGCAGCGTTCGCCATCCGCAGGGCCAGCCGGGCGGCCAGCACGGCCGCTTCCCGCAGGCTCGTCAGCTCCGCTTTGTCTAGCGTGTCGTAGCGGGTGTGGCCGTAGCCGCGCCCCGTCGCCGGGGGGCCGCCCACGCTGCCCATGCCACCGGTGGGGATACCGGCCATCAAAAAGGGAAAGTGGTCAGAATGGGCGTTGATGGACTGCTCCACGCCAAACGGCAGGGCCATTTCATCGCTCCAATTGGCGAAAATCGGCTCCAAATCGGGCCACTCATTCAGCACAATGCCCTTGTTGGGGAAACTGCCCGCCATGTCCATGTTCAGGTAGAAGCGGGTTTTTGCCAATTCATCGGCGTGCTGCGCCACGTACTGCGTGGAGCCAATCAGCCCGATCTCTTCCACCCCCCACAAGATAAAGCGGACGGTGCAGGGCAGTTGATCGGCCGCGTACCGGGCCAAAACCCGCGCCGCCTCCATCACGGCCACCGTGCCAGAGGCCGGGTCTAACGCCCCCTGGGAGATGTCGTGGCCGTCGTAATGGCTGCCGAGGATGATGAGTTCTTCCGGCCGCGCTGCGCCAGGCAGTTCGGCCACCACGTTCCAGGAGACCATCGGCTCAATCTCGTCCGTGCTGCTCAGGCGCACTTTCACCCGGCCGTGCCGTTTCACCAGCCGTTGCAAGAAGGCCCCATCCTCCTTCGCCACGGAGATACCGGGGATGAGCGACGCGCCATCTTGCCCGATGCCGCCGGTCGCCGGACCGAAGCCGGGATAATGGTTGATGAAGATAAAGCCGGCCGCGCCACCCACCACCGCCCGGCCATGCTTTTCCATGCGATGCACCCAGCGCTCGCTCCCCTTGGGCCGCGCTTCGCTGGTCGCCATGACGATTTTGCCGCGGATGGCGTCGGCCAGGCGGGCGTAATCGTCCGGCATACCGGGACCGAGGTCTATCAATTCCGCTTCCAACTCGCAAGGGGGGGAATGGGGCAGGGTGATGCAGGGGATTTCTTGCTGAATCGGTTCGATGATCTCGAATTTGACTGCGCCGCGCCGCCAGCCGATGTACTCAATCGGTTCCAGATGGGCGTTGCTCAGGCCGTATTCCACGAATTTTGCCAGCATGAAGTCGGCCGCCAGCTTTTCCCCTGGCGTGCCGCCGAAACGGGAGCCAAACTCGTCGCAGAGGATGGTCAGGTTGTCCATGATCTCGGTGGTGGTGTAGACGTCGCCGACGATTTGTTGGTCTATGGTTAAGAAGGGATTTTGGGGGGACATGAAAACTCCTGAATGGTGAATTGTGAATTTTGAATAGTGAATTGTGAAGTGGAGGAAATGGTGAATCGTCAATCGTCAATCGTCAATCGTCAATTGTCAATTGCCAACGGCTTCTATTTCGCTGAAGTGGGGGATGCCGGGTAGGGTAAAGATGAATTGGCTGCCTCCAATGGGGGACTCTTCGACCCAAATACGGCCGTTTTGCGCCTCTATCGCCAGTTTACAAAAGGTCAGACCCAGGCCGGTCCCGCGCACCGGCGCGCCCGCCTGATTGGTGCGGCTGAAGCGGTCGAACACCCGCTCGCGCAAACCGGCCGGGATGCCCGGCCCGGTATCGCAGATGATGCAGCGCACACCGGGTTCGGCGCTGGTGGTGGTCGGTTCGGGGAGAAGACGGCCGTTTACCTCTCCACCCGATGGCGTGAATTTTAACGCATTATCCAATAAATTCAGCAAAACACGCCGGAGCAGTTCCTCATCGGCCCAGACGGCCGGTAGGTCGGGCGGGGGCGGGGTGAAGCTGAGGCGGATGCCGCGCTGTTGGGCCAGCGGATCCAGCCGTTTCAGTACCCGGTCCACCAGTGATGGCAGGCGCATCGCCTCGACTTCGGCCACCGGCTGACCCGCTTCCAACCGGTTGATGTCCATCAGCGAATCCACCATGTCCAGCATGTCCAGGCAGCCATGCCGCGCCGTCTCAAATAAGTCGTCCATCGGCGTCTGCGCCGGATTGCCCCATTGGCTTTCCAACAAGTTGATGGTGCTGGCCAACGTGGTCAGTGGATTGCGTAAATCGTGGACGATCATTCGGGTGAGGTCGGCCCGCCGTTCGGCTAATTGCCGCTCTTCGGTCACGTCGCGGAAAAGCATTAGCCAGCCTAGTAGCTGCCCTTCTTCTGTCTGGACCGGGGCTTCCAGGCGGCTGAAATAACGTCCGTCGGCGCTGGCGAAGATGGTCTGAGAGAGGTCGGGCATGGTTCCGTTTTGCAGTTGGTCGAGCAGCCGGTCCAGTTCGGCCGGGGTGAAGCCGAGGGGGGCGGCGGATTGTTGGGGGGATAACGGCCGTTCATACAATCGTTCCGTCGGCTTGCCCAGTAGGGCGGCGGCGGGTGTGTTCAGCAGCACCACCCGGCCGGCCCGGTCCACCATCAGCACCCCTTCGGCCATCGAATCGAGCAGCGCCTGAAGCTGTTTGACGCGCCGGGCCAGCGCCTCGTCGGTCAGGGTGTAGAGGCGGGCGTTTTGCAAGGCGGCGCTGGCCTGCCCGGCGATGGTTAGCAGCAGTTCGCGCCGCCAGCGGTTGAAGGGTGGGTCCGGGGCCAGCCGCTGCACTACCATGAGGCCGATGAGTTGGTTAACGGCCGTTAACGGAATTCCCAACCAGGCCACCGGAGGGGGATCCGGCGGGGTGAGGTTATGCCGCTCGGCAAAGGGCAGGTCGCGTCGTTCCAGGTCGAGAAGACGGCCGTTTTCAATCACCCATCGGCTGAAATCGTCCAGTTGGTGCGGGGTTAACGAAGCGTCGGGATTGGCTTGCTGCCAGTTGCCTGAATCATCAGGCAGCAGGAGCGTCAGGCGGTCTTGTGGGGCCAAATCGGCCACCAGGGCGTGGATGCGAGTCAGCACGGTTGGCAGGTCCAACGTCTCGCGCAGCGCCGCGCCGCTCTGGTTGAGGGCGGCAAATTGGGCCAGCCGTTGCTCCATGATGTATTGGCGCTGCCAGGAGAGCCAGACTACCACGCAAAACACAACCACGCCCAGGGCAAAGATCACAAAAGTGGGCAGCCCATCGCGGATGAAGGTGATACCGCCCAACCAGGCGAAGGGTTGGGCGAGCAAACCATAGGTGATGAGTGGGACAAGGTTTTCGCTCAGGTATTGGCGCGGCGTTTGCTGCCAAAGCGGCCAGAGCAACAGCATCAGGCTGGTATAGGTCAGGCCGTAAGCCAGCGCCAACGCCAGGAGCGGGTTGAGGTCGAGCGCCTCAACTGCGACGATGGTGAGCGGCGCTGCGCCGCCAAATTGGACGAAGGCGAGCGCAGCGGCGACGAGCGATAGCAGATGGACCAGGGCCACGCCGACGCGCTGCGGCCAGGAGGGGCGGGGCACGTCTACCCGCTCCCACATCGGCCGCCAGAGGGGGCGGGCCAGTTCGGCCAGGAGGAGGCTGCTGAGGAGGAGGAGAACGGCCGTTTCCAACCCTACCATCAACAAACTGCTCACCGCCACCACCGGCGTCAGCCCGGCCGCGCCGCGCGCCGGGGGCAGGCTGAAGTTGAGACTGATGATGGTGAGTAGGCTGAGCAGCACCAACTGCGGCGCGTCTTCGCGCAGGGTGGCGGCCCAAATCGCGCCTACCAGCACCAGGAAGAGCGCTGCCCATTCCAGGGCCAGGGTCAGCCGCTCTGGCAAAGCGGTGAATGTGGCGGGCGGACCTTGTCGTCTCATAGCGCTCTGGAGTTTAGCACGTTTTGTGGTTTGGTGGGGGGAGGCGGAGGGAAAACGGCCGTTTTCCCCTGCCGCCATTCTTCGCTATACTCCCCGCTTACCTTGTTAGGAGACAACACCACCTTATGCTATTCCGCTACCGCCTGGTCAGCCTGGCCATGAACCTCATCAGGCTGCTGCTGCTGGCCCGTTTTACCGTGATTGGCCGAGAAAACATCCCGCCAAAAGGCCCCTACATCGTCGTCCTCAACCACACCAGCGTGGTAGACACCCCTGTCCTACTGCTCAATTTCGGCACGCAGAAATGGCGCTTCTTTGCCGTGGAAAAGTGGCGGCGACACCCCATCTATGGCCCAATCATGGGCTGGCTGGGGGCGATTTACATCGAGCGGGGCGACGCGGATCGCCGCGCCTTGCGCGAAGCGCTGGCGGCGATTGAGGAAGGTACGGTGTTTGGTCTGGCCCCGGAGGGCACACGCAGCCATTCCGGGCAGTTGATGGCTGCCAAAGATGGCGCAGCCTACCTGGCCAGCCGGGCCAACGTGCCTATCCTACCCGTCGGCCTGGTTAACTGCGATAAGTTATTTTCCAATTTCAAGCAGTTGAAGGGCACGAAGATTGAGGTGCGAATTGGTCAACCCTTCACCTTGCCAGAGGCGAACGGCCGGATTCGCGCCCGCGATTTGCCCGCTTATACCCATTTCATCATGGTCCAGATTGCCGCGCAACTGCCGGAATCCTATCGCGGTCATTACGCCGACAGCCCCGCCCTGGCCGCCTTGCTGGCTGGCGAAGACCCCTGGTCGCTCTGTCAGGTAGAGCAGGTTAGCAACGATCAACAGTTAACAGTTAACAGTTAACGGGCCACCGGCCACCTCATGCTGAAACGCGCAGGATGACTTTGCCGATGTTTTTGTCTTGGGCGACGTGGGCGTGGGCTTGCTGGGCTTGTTCGATGGGGTAGGTGGCGTCTATGATCGGTTGCAGTTCGCCGCTGCGCAGGAGGGGCCAGAAGCGTTCGCTGAATTGTTGGGTGATGGCGATTTTTTCCGCTAACGGCCGTCCCCTCAGCGTAGACCCCACAATCCGCAGCCGCTTGCGCAACAGCAACGCCATGTTCATCTCCCCCCTCGTGCCACCAAGCAGCCCGATGTTGACCAACCGGCCGAACGGCCGTAGCGTCCGCACATTCCGGTCCAAATAGTCGCCGCCCACCGGGTCAATGATCAGGTCTACCCCTTCGCCGCCGGTGGCCGCCTGGGCCGCCCCGACGAAATCTTGCTCTTTGTAGTTGATCGCTAGTTTCGCGCCCAATTCGCGGCAGCGGGCCAGTTTTTCGGCCGACCCGGCCGTCACAAAGGGCCGCGCCCCGCTAACTTTCGCCAACTGGATGGCCGCCGTGCCGACGCCGCTGGCCCCGGCATGGATGAGAACCGTCTCGCCCGCTTGCAGACCGCCTTCGAGGAATAGATTCACATAAGCGGTAAACCAGACCTCCGGGATGGCGGCTCCCTGGGTGAAGCGCCAATCGTCGGGCAGGGGCATGAGCATTCCCGCGGGCACGGCGACCTTTTCGGCGTAGCCGCCGCCGGGTAGTAGGGCGCAGACCCGGTCGCCGGCCTGCCAACCCCGGACGTTTTCGCCCACTGCCTCGATCACCCCGGCCATTTCCAGGCCGAGGATGTTGCTGGCTCCGGGCGGGGGTGGGTAGTTGCCTCTGGCCTGGGCGAGATCGGCGCGGTTAACGGCCGTTGCCCGCACCGCCACCAACACCTCATCCGCCCCATGCGCCACATCCGGCACATCCTGCCAGACCAATAGTGGATTCTCTTTATCGCCTTGTATTGTGATTGCTTTCATTCTCTATCTTCTCGGCTGTGATTCGGGTAAACTAGACGTATTCTACTCGAAACTGTCAAAAAGGAGTCATCACCATGTCAGAGCGCGAAACCTATATGGTCCAGATTGCCGGTATCGTGCGCCATTTGCCTCTGTTTGAGGTTGCCCCCGGCGTGCGTATTGCTATCTTTAATATGCTTGGCGACACGAATGTGGTCAAGGCGGCCGCTGCCGCCCTGGCCGAACGGCTGAAGCATAGCTCAGCCGATGTGCTGATCACGGCCGAGGCGAAGAGCATCCCCCTCATTTATGAGATGAGCGCCCTGATGGGGCTGCCTTACGTTGTCTTGCGCAAGGCGTATAAAAGCTACATGGGCGAGGCGCTAACGGCAGAGACGGGTTCGATCACCACCGGGACGCCGCAGCAGCTTTTCCTGGACGAAAAAGACCGGACGCTGATCACCGGCAAGCGGGCGATTTTGGTGGATGACGTGGTGAGTACGGGCAGTACGTTGGAGGGGATGGAGCTAATCGTCAAACAGGCCAACGGCAA
>CAYONK010000029.1:12444-14547 GCA_964405285.1 uncultured Ardenticatenaceae bacterium | reverse complement strand
CCTTGAGCAGGTTTTGCCGCTCTCCTTCCATTTGCTGCAAGGCGGCGCGGGCATCGTGCCAGGCGGTGACTTGTTGATTGAGTTCGGCCAGTTCCGCGCTGAGTTGGTCTAAGCGGGTGCGGCCTTCAGCCAGGGCCGCCTCGACCTGGGCGCGTTCGGCCTCGGCCGCTTCGCGCCGGGCGCGTTGGGCGATGAGTTCGCGCTGGCGCTGTTCCAGTCGGCTGCGTTCCTGGGCGATGGTGAGTTCAAACGGCCGTTTTCGCCCCTGCAATTGGTGGTAGGCGTCGGCCTTGCTCTGCCACGCCTGCAAATCGGCCTCCGCCCCCTCGTAGGCGGCGAAGGCGGCGGCGATGGCGTCTGCCTCGGCCAGGACGCTTTCGTAGTTGGCCCGTTCGGTCTGGCGTTGGCTTTGGGTCTGGCGCAGGCTGTCCAGGCCGCTTTGGGCGCGGGCCAGGTTGGCGGCCAGGTTGTTGACCATTTCTTGCTGCTGCTGAACGGCCGTTTCCGCCCGGCGCAGGTGGGTGAGCAGCTTTTCCTTGTCGGCCAGCCGGTCGGCGATGGCTTGATGGGCGGCCTGAACGGCAGACAGCGCGGCGGCGCGGCTCTCCGCTTCGTCCAATTCCAGGTCAATGTCGCCGATTTGGGCGTCGAGCAGGGCCAGACCGCCTTCGGCCGTTTTGCGCCGTTCGGCCGCCGCTTCGCGGTATTGCTCCCATTGGCTGACGCCGAGCAGGTCGGCCAGGATTTCTTTGCGGCGGCCGGGCGTTTTGGTGGTGAATTCGTCCGCTTTGCCTTGCAGGAGGAAGCTGGCGTTGATGAAGGTGTCGTAGTTCATCCGCAGCAGTTCGACGATGGCCGCTTCGGTCTCGCGCACTTTGCTCTCGCTGAGGGTTTTCCATTTGCCGTCGGCTAAGTCGCCATCGGCGAGCATTTGCAGTTCCAGTTGGGTCGCTTTGCCGCTCCGCTTGCGCCGGATGATGCGGTAGACGCTCTCGCCCAGGGTGAAGGTGAAACGCACTTCGGCGGCGCCGTCTTCGAGAATAGCGCGGCGGTTGACCAGGTCGTCGTCGCTTTTGCTGCGGGCTTTGCCGAAGAGCGCCCAGGTGATGGCGTCGAGGATGCTCGATTTGCCGGCCCCGTTGGCCCCGGAGATGCAGGCGAGATGGAGGCCGGAGAAGTCGAGAACGGCCGTTTGCCGGTAGGAGAGGAAGTTGCTGAGTTCGAGGCGGAGAGGAATCATGGCGAATTGTGAATTGTGAATTGTGAATTGTGAATTGTGAATGGTGAATGGTGAAGTTCTTGCCAGCGACCAGCCACCAGCTACCAATACAGTCGTAGGCTGAGCAGGACTTCGGCGCTGAGCCAGAAGGTGATGGTGGTCAGGGTGGCGGAGACGAGGCACCAGGCGCAGGTGGCGCTGAGGGCAAATGGGTCCAGGACGATCAGGTAAATAGCCAGCAGCAGCCGGGCGCTGGCGACGATAAAAACGGCGTAGGGGGCGATGCTTTGCAGCTGGTCGGACGAGAAGAGGCTGAGTCCCCAGGCGGCCAGGAGCAGCAGATAGCCCACCACGCTGGCCAGGCCAACGGGGAGCAGGGAGAAGAAACGGCCGTAGGGCCACGCCTCACACGTCGGGCAGGGGTTGGCTTCGCCGACGGCCAGGTAAAGCGCCACCCCCAGGCCAAACAGGCTGATGACCGGGATGGTCCACCAGGCGGCCAGCAGGCTCATCGCCTGCCCTTTGTAGAGGCGATAGGCCATCGCAAGAGCCACGCCGATCATGCCGAACAGGGTTGCCAGGGAGAGTCCGCCGCTGAGTGTGAACGCTTGCTGCATAGGCCAATTTTGCCCGTTTCCGGGGTGATCGGCAAGTCTGAGAGAGTGCTGTAAGACCTGGCGACGGCGTTGACGCCCACGCTCCCTTTCGGTTAAAATGGCTATCAAGATAGCCATCTTGGAGGTGAACCTATGACGATAAGCTACTCAATTGCCGAAGCGCGAAACCAATTCGCCGCCCTCATCCGCCGGATAGAGGAGGAAGAACACATGGTGCAAGTCACCCGCCGGGGTGAACCGGTCGCCATCATCCTCTCGCAAGAAGAG
>CAYONK010000029.1:0-12434 GCA_964405285.1 uncultured Ardenticatenaceae bacterium | reverse complement strand
GAGGTGAACCTATGACGATAAGCTACTCAATCGCCGAAGCGCGGAACCAATTCGCCGCCCTCATCCGCCGGGTGGAAGAAGATGATCTGGTGCAAGTCACCCGTCGGGGCGAACCAGTCGCCGTCATCCTCTCGCAAGAAGAGTATGATCGGCTGATGACGCAACGGTCTAAGCGCGATTTTTGGCAAGCATATCAGGAATATCAGGAAACGTGGCAGGATGTGCCAATGGACATTGAAGGGGACATCTGGGAGGATGTGCGTGATAAAACGCCCCCACGCGAGGACAATCCATGGCTCTGATCTATCTGATTGACACCAACACCATTTCTGAGACAGAACAGATGCAACCAACCTTGCAAGTCGTGACAAAACTGACCGCGAATCGCGGCCGGATCGCATTGGCATCAGTCAGTTGGCACGAACTGCTCTATGGGTACCATCGTTTACCTGAATCCAAACGGAAAGATCGCGTCGGGTTTTTCATTGAGCATACAGTTCGACCCCACGTACCTGTATTACCCTACGATGCCGCAGCGGCTGAATGGTTTGCCAAAGAACGCGCCCGGTTAAGCCAAGTGGGGCGCACGCCCTCTTACCCGGATGGGCAGATTGCGGCGATTGCGGCGACGAATCGGCTGATTTTGGTGACGCGCAACGTGGCGGATTTTGCCGACTTTCAAGGGGTTGAGGTGGAAGATTGGTTTGGGTGAGGGTGGAGATTGGAGATTGGAGATTACTCTAATCTCTAATCTCCAATCTCTAATCTCTATCCGCCGTAGACGCGCAGCAGCACTTGGGGGGTGAGGTAGGCTTCCAGGAAGGCGGCCAGGAGCAGTAGGGGGATGACCAGCCCGATGAAGACGCGGGCAAATCCGGCCAGGGCGGCCAGAAACGCTTCGCCCAGGGTGCGGTCTGGCGGGGGGGCGATGACGGTGACGTGCCAGCGCAGGGCGGCGGCGGTAGCCAGGAGAATGGCGGGCAGTTCGATGATGGCGTGGGGCAGCACGGCCGCCGCCAGAAAGAGCGGCGCGTTTTGCCCGGCCAGGTAAAGCTGCCCGGCGGCGAAGCCGATGATCACCCAGGGCAGCATGTAGACGAGGATGCCCAACACGCCAAAGGTGAAGACGCCCAACAAGGCCATCAGCAGCAGGGCACGGCCGTTTTGCAGAAAAATCGCCATCGGTAAAGCGCGGGCCATGACCTGAAGCTGTTCCAGATTCGCCCGCATGTTATCGCCGGTCAGCTCGAATTGCATCTCTGGGGGCAGGCGGTAAATAGAGGCCAGGGCGAGGCCCAGCGCGAATGCTCCCAAGAGGGCGACGATGAGGGCGACGGCCGGTTTGCCCAGCTGTGTCAGATAACGGAAGGTCTGGCGATACCAGAGGAGGGGGGTGGGGTAACGGCCGTTATTCCCTCTTCTCCCGCTAAACTCCGCCCAAAACTCACCCGCTATCCAGCCCAGACGCGGGTCGTCCAGGTCGCGCCCCATCAACTCTTCCCGTTGGAAGAGGTGCAGACCCATACGGACGAGGATAACGGCCGTTAACGTCAACGCCAACGCCAACCACCACAAGCCCACATGATTGCCCCAAAACAGCGCCGCCGCCTCCGCCTGAATCAGCATCGCCATCGGCACGATGATGAAGCTGGCCAGCAAATTGGCCGCCCGCACACTCGTCGTCTGGCTGGAGATGACCACCGCCGCCGCCACCATAATCACCCCCTGCACCGTCGTCAGGACGATAGTTTGGCCCAATAGCTGGAGAGTTGGCGTCCAGCCGACGCTGAAATAGAGGCCGACCAGATAGACCGTAATGCCCAGGTAGGCGGCCAACAGCGGCGGCACGAGGACGGCGATCATCTTGCCCAGGTAAAGCTGGATGTCGGTCAGGGGCGTGGCCAGCAGCGGTTCCAGGCTCTTGCGCTCCTTCTCGCCGACGAAGGTTTCCAGAGCGATGATCAGCGAGAAGGACATGGGGAAGAAGCCCACTACCAGCAGCAGGAAGGGGATGAGCTGCGTGGCGATAATTTCCGCCCCATAGTCGGAGACGAAGGCGATCATCCGGCCGGCCGCGAAATTCATCAGCGCCGGGAAGAAGAGGGTGAGCAGGATGATTGGCGTCATGATCCGCCAGTCGCGGAAGGAATCTTTGATCTCGCGCCGGGCGACAACAGAGGCCATGCGCAGATCGTGCCGTTGCAGGGGGAAGTTGCTAAGCGTTAGCTGCGCCATTTTCCGCCTCCTCCGCGCCGACAACGCGCAAATAGACCGCTTCCAGACTTTGGCTGACTTCTTGCAAGGCGATGACGCCCAGGCCCAATTCCCCCAGACGGCGCACCAGCAGGGGGTTGGTCTGCTCCGGGTCCGGGGTGCGGTAGCGGATGGTCTGTTCGCCGATGGCCTCGATGGTGACGAGGGCGTCCAGGCCGCTGATCTGGCCGTTGAGCCGTTGGTCTACGCGCACTTCCAGTTGGGGTTGGCCGAGGAGCTGCTGTTTGAGGGAAACGGCCGTTCCCTCCGCCACCAGTTCCCCCTTCTTAATAATGGCGATCCGGTCAGACAGGCTTTCCGCTTCTGCCAGGTTATGGGTGCAGAGGATGATGGTGCGCCGCTCGCTGCGCATCTCGCGGATAGCGTCGCGCACCAGCTTGGCGCTGTAGGGGTCCATCGCCGAGGTCGGTTCGTCCAGCAGCAGCACGGTTGGGTTGTGCAGCATCGCCCGGATCAGCCCCACCTTTTGCCGCATCCCTTTGGAGTATTGCCCCAGGCGACGCTGGGGCGCGTCTTCCATGTTAAAGCGGCGAAAGAGTTCCAACCCCCGCGCCCGGATCGCCTTGTCGCTGAGGCCGTAGAGACGGCCATAAAAGAGCAAATACTCCAACCCCGTCATCCGCAAATAGAGGCCGGGCTGCTCCGTCAGCATCCCGATGGATTGGCGCACCTGGGCGGGCTGCCGTACCACGTCGTAGCCATTCACCTGGGCGCGGCCGCTGGTGGGGCGCAGGATGGAGCTTAACATGCGCACCGTCGTCGTCTTGCCCGCCCCGTTGGGGCCGAGCAGGGCCAGCAATTCGCCCGCGCCTACCTGGAGATTGAGGTTTTGCACGGCGACGAAATTATCGAACGTTTTGCCGAGGTTTTCTGTTTGAATCATCTGGTTAGCGTAACCTGATCACCGTTGGTGGGCAATAGGCTTTAAGACCCTAAGGGTTTGGGAAACCCTTAGGGTCTGCGGCGGTAGGCGATCCAGCCCGCCATGCCGAGGGCGATGAGCAGGGAGACAAAGGTGGCGACGGCCATCTCTAATTGGAGGGGGCCGAGGCTGAGGGTACGGCTGTCGAGGCGCACTTGTTCCAGCAGGGTGCGGCCGATGGCGTAGGCGATGAGGTAGAGGGCCATCAATTCGCCAGTGAGCAGTTTGTCCCCGTAGCGGCGCAGGAGGGTGTAGAGCAAGAAAAAGGTGAGCAGGCTCCAAAGCGATTCGTAAAGAAAGGCGGGATGGAAGCGTTCGTAGGCGGCGAATTCTGGCAGGCGATAGATCGGTTCAATGTAGACCGCCCAGGGCAGGTCGGTCGGTCGGCCGTACAATTCCTGGTTGAAAAAGTTGCCCCAACGCCCAATCGCCTGCCCCAACGCCAGCCCGATGGCGGACAGATCGGCCCAGGCGAGCATGGGGATGCGGGCATGGCGGCTGTAGAGGTAGAGGCCGAGCAGCCCACCGAGCAGCCCACCGTAGATGCCCAGGCCACCGTTGCGCAAGTTGATCAACTGCATCGGGTTGCGGAAGTAGTCGAGCGGCGATTCGATGCCGAAGGCGGCCATGCTGGGGGAGGGGGTGAGGACGTGGTAGAGCCGCGCCCCGATGATCGCCAGGACCAGCAGCCAGATCAGGCCGTTCCAGACGTGGTCGGGGTTCCAGACGCGCCAGGGGGCGTCTGACAGCCACTCTGCTTTGATGCCGGGTTGGGCGGTGAGTTCGGCTTGCAGAATGGCCTGGCCTGGCGCGTTGAGGCCGGTGCGGCGCGGATCGTAGCCCCAGGCGAGCAGCAGGTCGCCGAGGGTGGTTAGTTTGTTTTTGCTCAGGACGGTTTGGATCTCTTCGGGGAGGTTGAGGTCGGCCAGGGGGCGTTGGCGGAGGCGGGCGGGGACGTGTTGTTGGAAAACGGCCGTTCCCCTCTCCTGCGCCAATTCCGCCACCACGTAGGCCCCCAGGCTGATGCCGCCGATGATGCAGATGGCGTACCAATAAATAGGAAGACCAAATGGGGAAAAGGCGACGCGGCCGGGGGTAACGGCCGTTGCCAGATGATAGCCATACAAGCCCGCCAGCCCCGCCAGCAAGACAACGATCAGATACCAATACAGCGGCAGCCGCCGCAGATCAACGCGCCCGTTCACCCTCACCCCTCCGATTCTCCAGCCTCATCGTCGGCGTGATAGTATTGCCGCCAGACGTGGTACATGCGCTGCCCCACAGTAAAGTAAGTAAATATCGCCAGGATTATCACCACCAGGTTTGGCTGGTTCAAAATCAGCAAGACCAACATCAGCACATACCGCTCCACCCGGCTCAGAATCCCCACTTTCGCCGACATATTAAGCGATTCCGCCTTCGAGCGGGTATAGCTAACCATGAGCGAGCCGGTGACAGCGACGTAAGACAACCCCAGCATCAACAAGTCACCTGTTTGCAGGTAGTAATAGATAAAACCGCCAAACAGGATGATCTCCGCCAACCGGTCCAGGGTAGAATCCAAAAACGCGCCAAATCCCCCCTGCTTACGCCCCAATTTACGCGCCAACGCCCCATCCAGAGCGTCCAGCGGAGCCAAAATCGCCATCGCAATCCCCGCCCAAGTCATCTGGCCGATAGCGATCAGGTAAGCCAACAGAAAATGGGACAACATGCCCAACACGGTCAGGGTGTCCGGCGAGAGCCGGTAACGGGCCAGGAAAGTAACGATGGGATCAATAATGCCAACCGTCCGCGCCCGCAAGATGTCGGTGATGGTTGGTTTTTCTTTCATCTCTTCAACAGGTGAATTTGCCAATGCTCTGCTCCTCATTCCGGCGCGTTCGCCGCTCCCGGTGCGGGCCATGCTACCGAATCAACCAGTGGATGTCAAGCATCTGTAACAAGATCACGCCAATCTCCAATCTCTGGTAGCCGGTAGCTGGTAGCTGGTGGCTAGTCATCAGCTACCAGCTACCAACCACTAAATGACTTTTGTCACAGGCAATCATGCAATCTGTCACTGTCTGGCATTTAGGCCAGGGCATACAATAAGCCCGATAATGAGATTGGACCAGCCCTGAAAACCAACCCACCCTAGCCCTATTTAGGCTGCGCACAGCGCTATACTGCGGGAACAGTCGATGGTTAGCCCAGGTTTAACTCAAAGAAATAGTTCATAGCCCGGTAAAACGCCCGTTTTATCCCAAACTGGCGTGCGGCGAAAAGTTTTGTGTGAAGGAGAATTGCTATGACAAAAAAGATGATCACCTTCGAGGGCAATGAGGCAGCAGCTTATGTGGCCCATAGAGTCAACGAAGTCATCGCCATCTATCCGATTACCCCCTCTTCGGGTATGGGCGAGCTTGCTGATCAATGGTCGGCCGAAGGCAGTCCCAATATATGGGGGGCTGTGCCCCTGGTGGTAGAGATGCAGTCCGAAGGTGGCGCGGCCGGAGCCGTGCATGGCGCGTTGCAAACCGGCGCCCTCACCACCACCTTTACCGCCTCCCAGGGGCTTTTGCTGATGATCCCCAATATGTACAAAATCGCCGGGGAATTGACCTCGACGGTCTTCCACATTGCGGCTCGTTCGCTGGCTGCCCAGGGGCTTTCAATTTTTGGCGACCATTCAGACGTGATGGCGGCGCGCAGCACCGGTTGGGCGCTGCTCTCCTCCGGCTCGGTGCAGGAAGCGCATGACTTCGCCCTCATCGCCTCGGCCGCTACGCTGGAGGCGCGTATCCCTTTCCTCCATTTCTTCGATGGCTTCCGCACCTCTCACGAAGTGAACAAAATCGAATTGCTGGAAGATGACGTACTGCGGGCGATGATCAGCGACGAATTGGTCCGCGCTCACCGTGAACGGGGCCTGACGCCAGACAAACCGGTAATACGCGGTACGGCGCAGAACCCGGACGTTTATTTCCAGGGGCGCGAGAGCGCCAATCCTTATTACCTGGCCACCCCGGCCATCGTCCAGGCGGCGATGGATAAATTTGCCAGCCTGACCGGCCGGCAGTATAAGCTGTTTGAATACAGCGGCGCGCCAGACGCGGAGCGGGTGATTGTGATTATGGGGTCTGGGACGGAAACGGCCGAAGAGACCGCCGCCTACCTCAACCAACAAGGCGAGAAAGTGGGCGTCCTCAAAGTACGCCTCTACCGCCCCTTCGACATCTCCGCGTTTGTGCAAGAACTCCCGGCCACCGTCAAGTCCATCGCTGTGTTGGACCGGGCCAAAGAGCCAGGGGCGACGGGCGAACCGATGTATCAGGACGTGGTAACGGCCGTTGCCGAATCCCTCGCCCTGGGTACTGCCCCCTTCGCCACCTTCCCCCGCATCGTTGGCGGGCGCTACGGCCTCTCCTCCAAAGAATTCACCCCCGGCATGGTCAAAGCCGTCTTCGATGAACTGAGCAATGCCCAGCCCAAGAACAGCTTCACCATCGGCATCCACGACGACGTAACCCACAGCAGTCTCTGGTGGGACAAAGAATTCGACATTGAAACCGACGACGTCGTCCGGGCCATCTTCTACGGTCTCGGCGCCGACGGCACCGTTGGGGCCAACAAAAACTCTATCAAAATCATCGGCGAAGACACCGACAACTTTGCCCAGGGTTACTTCGTCTACGACTCCAAGAAATCTGGCTCTGTCACTGTCTCCCACTTGCGCTTTGGGCCGCGTCCCATTCGCGCCCCCTATCTGGTGAACTCCGCCAGCTTCGTCGCCTGCCATCAATTCAACTTCGTCGAAAAATTCGACATGCTGCGGCTGGCCAAACCGGGCGCTACCTTCCTGCTCAACAGCCCCTTCGGCCCAGAAGCCGTTTGGGACCAACTGCCGCGCAACATGCAAGAGACGATGATCGAAAAGCAGATCAAGTTCTACGTGGTGGATGGCTACAGCGTTGCCCGCGCTACCGGCATGGGCAGCCGCATCAACACCATCATGCAGACCTGCTTCTTTGCCATCAGTGGCGTTTTGCCCACCGATGAGGCCATCGCCGCTATCAAGTACGCCATCGAAAAAACCTACGGCAAACGCGGCGACGCCGTGGTGCAGGCCAACTTCAAAGCAGTGGATGAAACCCTGGCTCACCTGCACAGAGTGCAAGTCCCGGCCGAAGCGACCAGCGATTTCGAGCGGCCGCCTGTTGTCCCCTCCTTCGCCCCGGAATTCATCCAATCAGTCACCGCCCGGATTATCGAAGGGTTGGGTGATGATCTGCCCGTCAGCGCCATGCCGGCCGATGGCACCTATCCCACCGGCACAACCCAATGGGAAAAGCGCAACATCACCACCGAAATCCCAGTCTGGGACGCCGACATCTGCATCCAATGCGGTAAGTGCGCCCTGGTCTGCCCGCACGGTGTTATCCGCATGAAAGTCTACGGCCAGGAACATCTGGAAGGCGCTCCGGCGACCTTCAAAGCGGTCCCGGCCCGCTTCAAAGAGTTCAAAGACGACCTGTTCTCCCTGCAGGTAGCCCCGGAAGATTGCACCGGCTGTACGCTGTGCGTGGAAGTTTGCCCGGTGAAGAACAAAACACAGCCGAAGTTCAAGGCGATCAACATGGCCCCGCAAATGCCGCTGCGCGAAGCGGAGCGGGAGAATTGGGAATTCTTCCTCGGTCTGCCGGAAGTGGACCGCACCAGCATTCCGTTGAATCAGGTCAAGTATTCGCAGCTTTTGGAGCCGCTCTTCGAGTTCTCCGGCGCCTGCGCCGGCTGCGGCGAGACGCCCTACCTCAAACTGATGTCGCAGTTGTTCGGCGACCGGGCGATTATCGCCAACGCCACCGGCTGCTCTTCGATTTACGGCGGCAACCTGCCGACGACGCCCTGGTCGCAGAACGCCGATGGGCGCGGCCCGGCCTGGTCCAACTCGCTGTTTGAAGATAACGCAGAGTTTGGCTTTGGGATGCGCGTGGCGCTGGACCAACGCCTGGAAGCGGCGACTGGAATGCTGCGCGACTTGCGTGAACTGGTTGGCGATGAGTTGGCTGACTCGGTGTTGTACGCCGAGCAGTTCGACGAGGCGGAGATTCAGGCGCAGCGGCAGCGTGTGGTAGATTTGAAGGCGCGGTTGGAAGCGTTGTTGGCGGAGGATAGCGAAGCAACTCCCAAACTACAAAACCTCCACAGCATGGCCGACGCCTTCGTTAAGAAGAGCGTCTGGATCGTCGGCGGTGATGGCTGGGCCTACGACATCGGCTACGGCGGCCTGGACCATGTCCTCGCCTCCGGACGCAATGTCAACGTCCTGGTGTTGGATACCGAAGTTTACTCCAACACCGGCGGCCAGATGTCCAAAGCCACCCCGCGTGGCGCGGTTGCCAAATTCGCCGCCGCCGGGAAACCGGCCGCCAAGAAAGACCTGGGTATGTTGGCAATGAGCTACGGCAACATCTACGTCGCCCGCATCGCCTTCGGGGCAAATGACGCTCAGACAGTGCGCGCCTTCATGGAAGCGGAAGCGTACGACGGGCCTTCGCTCATCCTGGCTTACTCCCATTGTATTGCCCACGGCTATGACCTGAAATATGGCCTGGAGCAGCAGAAAGCGGCCGTTGATACCGCCTACTGGCCTCTCTTCCGCTTCAACCCGGACCTGGAGGCGGAGGGCAAGAATCCCTTCACACTGGATTCCCGCCCGCCGAAGCTCTCGCTGGACAAATACATTTACCGCGAAGGGCGTTACCGGATGCTGACGCAAAGCCACCCCGAACGGGCTGCCAAGCTCTACGAGTTGGCCCAGTCAGACGTCGAGAAGCGCTGGGCGCAGTATGCGCAAATGGCTAAAGGCGCCGGAAACGGCGAGGGTAGTGATAGTTAATAGTTGATAGTTGGGAGTTGTTAGTTGATAGTTGGTCGCAAATGGAGAACTATCAACTAACAACTAACCACTTTCAACTGCCCCTTACAGGAGAAACAGATGGACCTGACGACAACTTACCTCGGTCTGAAATTGAAAAATCCGCTGGTGCCGTCTTCGTCGCCGTTGATGCGGACGCTGGATAATCTGCGCTGGATGGAGGACGCGGGCGCGGGCGCGGTGGTGCTGCACTCTTTGTTTGAGGAGCAGATCACCCTGGAAAGCCACACCTTGAATCATTATCTGACGCAAGGGGTGGAGAGCTTTGCCGAAGCCCTCTCCTATTTCCCTGAAGCCTCGGAGTATAAAACAGGGCCGGTGGAGTATCTGGAGCATATTCGCCGGGCGAAAACTGCCCTGGATATCCCGGTTATCGCCAGCTTGAATGGCGTCTCGACGGGTGGCTGGATCACGTATGCCCGCCAGATTGAAGAGGCGGGGGCCGACGCGCTGGAATTGAATGTCTATTACATCCCCACCGACCCTTACCTGACGGGCGGCGAGGTGGAGCAGATTTACCTGGATGTGCTGCGGGATGTGAAAACGGCCGTTTCCATCCCCGTCGCCATGAAACTTAACCCCTACTTCAGCGCCCTGTCTAACTTTGCCCGGCGACTGGTGGACGAGGGGGCGGACGGCCTGGTTCTCTTCAACCGCTTCTACCAGCCCGACCTGGACCTGGAGACGTTGGAAGTGGTGCCCAATCTCAAACTGAGTACCTCCACTGAACTGCGCCTGCCCTTGCGCTGGATCGCCATCCTCTACGGCCACGTCAACGCCAACCTCGCCCTGACCACCGGCGTCCACACCGTCTCCGACGCCCTGAAAGGCGTAGCGGCCGGGGCCGACATCGTCATGCTTGCCTCGGAGTTGCTGCGCAACGGCATCAACCGCTTGAGCGTGCTGGAAGCGGGCATGGCCGAATGGCTAACAGAGAATGAGTATGATTCGTTGAGCCAACTGAAAGGCAGCCTGAGCCAGATCAACTGCGCCGAACCGGCCGCCTTCGAACGGGCCAACTACATGCGCGTCCTCAGCTCCTACGCGCCCGACTACCCCTGGCGAATGGAAGCGCCGGTGGGAGACTGATTGCCAATTGCCAATTGACAATTGATAGTTGTAGGCCCCTCACCAGGAGGGGCCTTTTTGCATAACGGCCGTTGTTCCTGCGGCCGAAAATGCCAGAAGGGGAAATACGATGATCTTCAGAAAAATTCTGGTGCCGTTGGATGGTTCCATCTTGTCAGAAGCCGCTGTGGATCCGGCGCTGATGCTGGCTGAGGCGGCGAAAGGCGAGCTGGCATTGCTTAGCGCCTTTACGGCGCAGGAGATGGTTGACCTGGCCTTTTCCAGCCTGGAACCGGCCGTTTTGCCCCCTGGCGCAGCCCCCATGCGGGAGCGCTTGAGCGGTTATCTGGACGGTTTGCGCAGTTCCCGCGCCAGCCAGGGTGTGCCCATAGAAACGGTGGTGATGGAGGGGGAGGCGGCCGATTGTGTGGTGGAAACGGCCGTTACCAACCACATTGACCTCATCCTCATGAGTACCCACGGCCGTTCTGGCGCTTCTCGCCTCCTCCTGGGCAGTGTCACCGAAAGCGTGCTGCGCCGCGCTCCCTGCCCTGTCCTGGCCGTGCGCGGCCAACCCGCTTTTCACCGCATTCTCGTCGTCGTCAACCAGATTATGCTCTCTGAGCAGGCGCTAGACCCCGGCTTTGCCATTGCCAGCTGTTTCGGCGCCCAGGTTCACCTGTTGTTGGTCTCCTCAGATAGCCCAATTAACCCACGACCGAACTCTGAACGGGATGAAACAGCCAGCCAACCACAGGGAAATGAGACGTTTCGCCATGAGGAAGCCTACCTGGAAGATTTAAAGGATCGGTACCAGATGGCGCAGCCAGTCGTAACGGCCGTTCGCGGCGGCAAACGGGAAAGCGCCATCCTCGCCTACGCCGAAGCCCAAGACGCAGACCTGATCGTCCTGGCCAGTCGCGGCCGTACCGGTTTGCGGCGTTGGCTCTTCGGCAGTGTCAGCGGAAAAATCATGCGTCAGGCCCCCTGTTCGGTGATGGTTATCCCGCCTCAGCCGCGTGTGGCAGGTTGGTAACTGGCGGTTGACATTGGCTTTTGCCGTGTTGGGCGATTTTGTGCTAAAGTCGGCGAAAATATAAGCCGCAATCGCGCAACAAGTGACGCACTTTTCTCCTCGACCCCGCGTCCTCAGCGCTCTGCGGTTAAACTCAAGGATGAGAGCAGATGCGTGAAGAGCGATTTGAGACAAGCGAGCAGCCGCATATCATCGTAACCGAATGCGCCGGGAAATTGGTGGCGCAAAGCTGGCGGGAAACGGCCGTTTCCCTCCAGGGGCATCACTTCACCGCCAGTCGAGACCAGGACCAGTTTACCATCAGCAGCGAAGGAGATCTCTATCTGGCCGTGCCGCCCCAAACCCGCCTGACCCTGGGGCAAATCGGCGGCGATCTAACCCTGAAACACATTCATGGCGGCTGCGTCGTAGACGCCGCGGCCGGGGCTGTCACCTTGCGCAATGTCGAAGGCGTCACCATCGGCCGGGCCGACCACGACCTGCATGGTGAAAACCTGGATGGTTTGCTGATCATCAGTGAGGCAGTGGGCCAGGTCACTTTGCGCCGCGTGAACGCCGTCCAACTGGAACATGCCCTGGCTGACGTCAGCATCCATTTTGCTCGCGGCCACGTCCATCTGGGGCAAATGGCCGGTTTGGTAGAGTTGCGCACCATCACCGGCGACGTCCACGTTGGGCAGGCAGACGGCCAGGTGCGGCTGGCGAATCTGGGCGGCCAGGCTGAGGCCAGCGCCGCCGGACCCATCTGGCTGGCGGGCAGCTTGCGCCAGGGCAGCCACGCCCTCACCAGCCAGAGCGATATCTACGTCTATTGGCCGGAGAGCGCCCCGCTCGATTTGGTGGCCTACGGCACAGTGATAGAACACGACCTGCCGTTGGAGTTGGCCCGCCAGACGACAGAAAACGAACTGACTCATCTGACCGGCCGCCTGGAAGAAGGGGGGGCGCACCTGCGCCTGAAAGCGGCCGGCCGCGTCGCTCTTAAATCCCTGACAAAAGTGGAACCCGGCTTCACGCCGGAAGACTTTGTTTTTGTCCCGCCGTCGGAGGAGACGGCATTGGCGCAGCAGGTGCGAACGGCCGTGCAAACGGTTCTGGCGGACCTGGCTGCCGAATTACCCCCGGCGACGCTGCGACAGTTGGCTGCCGTGCGCTTGGCGGAGCGATTGGCAACGGCCGTTCTCGCCGCCCTGCCCCCAGAAACCGAAGCGCCC